>NZ_JASCXP010000013.1:0-39468 GCF_030010695.1 Nocardia sp. CC201C | reverse complement strand
ACCGCGGCCAGGCGCGCCAACATCAGCGTCTTTCCGCGCATCTCACCAACTCTAGTGTCAGGCAATCGATTTGGTACCAGAGTTGTGAAGATGGCATGACGGACGGCCTTCCCGGTAGAGACTGGGGAGGCAGTCGAACGAGAGTGGGTGTACGGGTTGTTGAGGCGGATTCCGCGTGCTGGACGGATGCGGGCGGCGGTGGTGGTCGCGATCGCGGTGGTGATGATCGTGGTCATCGCGCTGACGGCGGGGGCGCTGCGCGGTGACCCGGAGGGGATGGCGCTCAACGGGCTTCCCGACGGGGTCGTGAACGCCGCCGCGCTGCGGGAGCTGACGCTGGTCGTGGACGCGAGCGGCCACGACGCCGAGGCGGTACGGCTCGAACTCGACGGGAAGGCGGTCACCGGCGAGGTGTCCGGTGACACCGTGGTGTTCCGGCCGGGCGAGCTCGCCGACGGCCCGCACACCCTCACCGCGGAGATTCCGCCGGGCGGACCGTTCGGCGCGCTGCGCACCGGTCCGGGCACGACGGGCACCTTCACCGTCGATGCGCGACCGCCGTCGCTCGAGGTCGCCCAGCCGGAGACGGTCGGGTCCTACCGCGAACCGGTGACCCTGAGCGGCACGGTCTCCGGCGCGGACAGTCTCACCCTGGACGGGCGGCCGGTCGAGGTGGCCGACGACGGCACCTTCGAACTCACGCTGCCCAACGCCCCGGTCGGCGCGGCACTGGTGGCCGCGGACGCGGCGGGCAACGAGACCAGGCAGCCCATCACCACCCGGGTGGAGGTGCCGCGGATTCGCGCGGTGCACGTGACCGCGCACGCCTGGTCACACGACGGTTTGCGGGAAGCGGTGCTGGATCTGGCGCGCGAGGGCCGGATCGACACCGTGCAGCTCGACATCAAGGACGAGGACGGGGTCGTCGGCTACGACTCCCAGGTGCCGCTGGCCCGCGAGTCGGGTGCGGCCACCACCATCTACGACGCTCTGGCGGCCCTGAAGACGCTGCACGACATGGGGTTGCGGGTGGTCGGCCGGATCGTGGCCTTCCGCGACCCGACCATGGCGGAGTGGGCCTGGCACAGCGGCCGCCGCGACTGGGTGATCCAGAACGGCGGCGGCGCACCGTATTCCAGCCACTACGGGGCCATCGCGTTCACGAACTTCGCCCACCCCGAGATTCGCAGGTACAACATCGATCTGGCGGTGGAGGCCGCGCGGCTCGGCTTCGACGAGGTGATGTACGACTACGTCCGTCGCCCCGACGGGTCGCTGTCCAGCATGGCCTTCCCCGGCCTGACGGAGAACGCCAGCGTCTCCATCGCCGAATTCCTGCGCGAGAGCCGCACTCCGGTGCGCGACGCGGGCGCGTACCAGAGTGCCGCGGTCTTCGGCATCGCCTCCACCCGCCCCGACCAGATCGCCCAGGACATCCGGCTCATGGCGCCGCACGTGGACTACGTCGCGCCCATGCTCTATCCCTCGCACTGGAATCCGGGCGAGTACGGCGTGGCCAATCCCAACGCCCAGCCCTACGACATCATCTTCCGCTCCCTGGAGGACTTCCACCGCCAGGTGGAGGGCACCAATGCCAAGGTGATCCCGTGGCTGCAGGACTTCAGCCTCGGCGTCACCTACGGCGATGCCGAGGTCCGCGCCCAGATCGAGGCCACCGCGGCCCGCGGCATCGACAGCTTCTTCCTGTGGAACGCCGCCTCCCGCTATCACGGCGGCGCGATGGACCCGAGCTGATCGGGTCCGGGCCGAGCGGGCGTCAGTACTTGTAGAAGCCCTCGCCGGTGGCGATGCCGAGCTTGCCCTTGTCGATGTAGTTGTCCTTCAGCCACTTCGCCAGCTGCCGACCGTTCTCGTCGCCATTGGCGAGGATGTTGTAGGGGGTGGTGAGGCCGATGACGTCGAGAATCTGGAAGGGGCCCATGGGGGCGCCGGTGGCGATGCGCCAGGTCTTGTCGACCGCCTCGGGTTCGGCGTATCCGCCTGCGGCGAGGGCCATTCCGGAGTTGAGGAAGGGCACCAGCAGGGAGTTGAGGACGTAACCGGCCTTCTCCTTGTGCAATTCGATCGGGACCATGCCGATGGCCGCGGCGAAGTCGACGACCGCCTGGAAGACCGCCGGATCGGTGTCGGTGGTGCCCATGACCTCGCCGGTGTTGAACTTCCACACCTGGTTGGCGAAGTGCAGGGCGAGGAACTTGTCCGGCCGCCCGGTGAAGTCCTTCATGGCGCTGGGCAGCAGGGTGGAGGAGTTGGTGGCGAAGATGGTGCGTTCCGGCGCGAGCTTGCCCAGTTTCTCGTAGGTCTCCTGTTTGATGGACAGCACCTCCGGCACCGCCTCGACCACCAGGTCGGCGTCGCGCACCGCATCGCCCAGATCCGAGGTGAGCGTGATGGATTCGGCGGTCTGCTCCGCCTTGCCGTCACCGCCGCCCTGCACATCGGAGCGGTAGATGCCCGCCAATTTGGCGAATCGTTCGCGCGCCGCGTCCAGCGCCTCACCGTCGATGTCGTAGGCGGTGACGTCGAATCCGCTGAATGCCGTCTGGAAGGCGATCTGCGAACCCAGCACTCCGGTCCCCAGCACGGTGACCTTGCGAATCTCGATGCTCATCATTCTCCTTTCCGCGCCAGGAATCCGGCGACGATCTGTGCGATCTGCCCCCGCAGGTCCGCGGCGGCATCATGGCCCGCATGGGCGCCCGTCGAGGGCTGGGCGAGCGCCAGATGCAGGACGGCGAACACACTGCGTCCGGCCAGCTCGGCCCGCTCGTGCAGGTCCGGCAGCTCGACCCCGCGCGATCGGGCCGATGCCGCGAGTATGTCCGCGATGGTGGATTCGAGCCGCTGCACGAGGGCGAGCCCCTCGGCGCGGTACTGCTCGGTGGGCGGCCCGAACAGCAGTTCCCGCTGATAGGCAATGGTGTTCTCGACCCGGCGGGCGGCGAGGTCGAGCACCGGGCGGACCAGCGCGGTAATCGCCGCCCCGGGATCGGTTCGCTCGCGCGCCACCCGCTCCCCGGCGTCCAGTGCCGCCCGGAACTCCTCGTTGTAGACCATGAGCAGCAGCTCACCCTTGGATGCCGCATACCGGAACAGCGTTCCGGCGGCAATATCCGCGCGATCGGAGATCTGCTGCGTGGTCACCCGCTCGAATCCGTATTCGGCGAAGAGATGCGCGGCCGCCTCGAAGATGCGGCCCTGCTTGTCCAGCATCTTCCGAGCCCGCCGCCCGCCCCGCACGTCCCGAGGCGAATGAACCATATGCACCTCCCGGTTCATCAGTGAGCACACTCATTAATGAGCGTACTCGCAGCAACCGATTGCGCAACCCCTCCCAGCTTGCCCGCGCCGACGCGCCCTGTCGATGAAGATGTTCGCGACAGACCTCAGGCGTCGTCGGCTCCGGCCGCCGCCCAGGCGAATTCGAATTCGTCGCGGCTGATGGTGTGCCGCGCCAGCTCCGGGTCGTAGAGGTCGACGGGCGGATGCGCGGGCCATTCGTCGGCGCCGGTGCGCAGTACGGTGCCGTCACCGGCGATGGCCACCTCGCGTAGTCGGTGGCCGTCGGGGCCCAGCTCCATGAGGGCGACGAACGCGCCCTCACTCTGGCGCAGGTGCACGATGCCCCGGCCGACGAGTGCGCCGAAGCCGGGCCGCGACCGCTGCGCCCGGCGTTGATCCCGCAGGTCCCGCAGGCCCGGCGGCACGTCGTCGGCGTCCACGGCGGTCTCGTCGAGCCGCAGATGCCGCGCCTGCTCCAGCAACTCCTCGTCGTCGATCACCTCGACTTCGGCGAAGGTCTCGAGGATTTCCCGGGGCGAACGCGCCCGCACCCACCACCAGGCCCGGCTGATTCCGTAATCGTGCAGCACCAGAAACCGATCCATGCCCCCATCCTGGCGAACGAGTCGGCCGCGGGGCTACATTCCGACCGAAAGGCGGGCTGGCGTATCGGAGTCAGCCGGGCAACGTGCTACTTGCCGTGGGCGCGCAGCTGGTACAGGCCCTCGGTCTCGGCGACCAGCACACCGTCGGCGTCGGTGACGACCGCGCGCAGCGTGAAGTCGGATTTGCCGTTGGCGGCGGCCTCGGCGGTGATGCGGGCGATCTCCTCCTCTGCGAGAGTGGCCTCGGCGCGCACATCGGTGCGGGCGGGCTTGCGGAAGGCGATCCGCAGATCCTTGACCAGGGGGTAGTACTCGGCGCTGTCGAAGCTGGCGATGGCGATCGCGCCGCCCAGGATCTCGGCGACCGTGAACAGCACCCCGGCGTAGATCGCACCGAAGTGGTTGGCGTTGCCCTCGGCGGGCACGGTGGTGGCCGCGAAGCCGGGCCGTACTTCGAGGGCGCGCACTCCCATGCGGTGGGCGGCCGGAATGGTGAATTCCAGCGCGCCGTTGATCACGTCTGCCAGCGGTGAGGTGGCGGTCCCGACTTCGTTGTCACTCATACCCGCAAGTATGAACTGATGGCAGGTGATGTCAATCAGAGGGGCAGAACTCCGGCGGCACGCACGGCCTCCACCACCCGGTCGGCCACGCCGCGCATGCCCTGCACCGTCGGGTGGTACGGCACCAGAGTCTCGGTGGCCAGCAGCGGATCGAACCAGCGCACCCCCGCGGGCGCGCAGGCGTCGCGGCCCGCCGAGGCGGCGACGGTGTCCACATAGAGCGCGCCGACGGCCGCGGCCGCGCGGGCCACCACCGCATTGAGGCGTTCGAACTTGGATTGGATGTAGGCGGCGTCGGCCGGGGCCAGCCCGAGCGTCTCCGGGCAGCCGCCGTCGCGCAGATAGCGCGGCCAGCCGTCGACCACCAGCGCGGCATGCGGCGCGCGGCGAGTGATCTCGCGCAGGGCGGCGGCATACGGCGCGGCGATGGCGTCGATATCGGCATCCCAGCCGTCGGCGGTTCCGGCGCAGCCACCGCGCGCCGCGGCCAGGTAGCAGTCCAGCAGATGGGCGGTGAACCGGGCGTCGTTCGCGCCGATGTGCAGGGTCACCAGGCGGGTGTTCGGACCGAGCGCGTCCAATTGCGGTGGCACACCGGCCGCTTGGGACTGGGTGAGATGCGGAATCCTGGCCGAGCTGCAGGTCCGGTCGTCCAGGCGCAGGCCGAGCCGCGCGGCCACCAGATGCGGGTAGTTGGTGGTAGAGCGTGCGCAGCTCAGGGGTGCTGAGGTATCGAAATTGACGATGCCGGTGGTGGCCGCGCCCGAATCGCCGAGGGCGACGTACTCCGCGCCGCCGTCGGCCGGGGCGGCCGTCGCGGTCGCCAGGGACAACACCGTCGCGGCGACGCCCGCCAGTGCCGCGGTGATGGTTCTCGAGCTCATCGAATCTCCTCCTGGGTCCGGCTCACATTCTGCGGCCGGGTGACGCGCGTCCCAATGGGCGGGGCCACACCGGAGACGGGCGCGGACTGTGTGGCCCAACAATGCGGGCGGCCCGGGGGCGCGCGACGGTGGACGCACGTCGCCACGAGCGCGGTCGAGCGATTCCCGCACCGGCCGCCCGGACGAATCGACACCAGGAGGAACCTCGATGCGGAGGGCCTTGGCCAGACGAACCTCGACCATGCGGACCGGGATGGCTGGACATCATCGGCGAAGGCGGACGCTGCGAACAGATCGCGGACGAACACGGCTGGCTGGACCGGTGCGGGCCGGTCTGGCCGGGCCCACGTCGAGACGGGCAGCGCGCCGGGCGATCCGCCCTCGGACGCCGACCACAGCGGTGCCGTGCGCGGTCGCGGCGCTGGTGGTGGCAGTCGTGGTGGCCATGTTGGGGAGTGCCGGAACCGCGGCGGCGCAGGAACCGGCGCAACCGCCCGTACCGACCGTCCAGAGCCTGTTCAACACCCGGGGACCGCATCCGGTGGCCACGCCGGTGCGCGTCGATCCGTGCCGGGAATCGGTGTGGGGCACGGTGCAGCAGCTCGCGGTCCACGCCCTGGGCAATCGCGACGAGCTCACCTGCACGCAGGCATTTCCGAACGGGCTCGATTCTCCCCTCGGGGTGAACGTCTACCACCCGGCCGATATCGCCGCATTGTCGCCCGCACCCCTGATCGTCCTGACGCCCGGCTATCACGCCAATCCGGGCATGTACGACGCCATGGCGCGACAGTGGGCGAGTCACGGCTTCGTGGTCGTGATCCCCTACGAGTTCTTCAACTCCCTGATCCACGTCCCGGCACTGGGTGTGGTGGCGGCGGCGGTCGCGCACCGGGATCCGAATTCCCCGCTGCACCACCGCATCGACCTCGGCCGCACGATTTTCGCCGGACATTCGGGCGGGGGCCAGGCGGCGTTGCAGGCGGGGGCGGTGTTCCCCGGTATCGCCGGACTCGTCGATCCGGGGCTGAGGGTCGCCGGGGTGCTGGCCGTGCAACCCGGTCCGCTCGCCATCGGGGCGTCGATCGGGGTGCCGACGCTGTTCCTCACCGGCTCCGACGATTTCGTGGTTCCCGATGGCGCGTGGGTGCGCTGGTGGCAGTACGACCTGACCGTGCACGCCCCGGCCTGGATCGCGAACGCCCGTGGGGTAAGCCATTTCTCGCCGGTGGACGGGCTCGCGCACTATCGTTCCGCCGGAGTGGCGGTGGCCTGGCTGCGCTATCTCGCGCTCGGGGACGAGACGGCGAAACGGTATTTCGTCGGACCCGAGTGGCTGCTGCCCGCCGACGACACGTTCGTCAGTGTGGAGCGCAACTCCCTGGCGAGCGCACTGCGCTAACCACGGGACCGCGAGCACCGAGTTAGATACATGAGATACACGCCGTATCATTTTCTCGGTGAGTACTCGGCAGCAGCCCGCCCGCTCCCCCGGGCGTCCGGCCTCGGCCACCAAGGCGGAGGTCGTCGAACTCGCCCGGCGGGCCTTCCTGGCGGGCGAGCGCGTCGACGTCCAAGCCGTCGCCGCCGAACTGGGCCTGAGCCGGGCCTCGATCTACCGGTGGTTCGGCTCCCGGGACGGGCTCATGGGCGCGGTCCTGGCCGATGAGTTCGAGAGCCTGCTGCGGCTCGCCGACAGCCGCCGGAAAACCACAGGCGCACACCGCATCCTGGAGGCCCTGGACCGCACCAACCACTGGCTGGCCGCGAGCGCGCCGCTGCAGCGGTACCTGGACAACGAACGCCTGGTGGGATTGAAGGTGCTGACCGCCAGCGACGGACCGGTGCAGCCCAAGGCCGTCGCCGCCGTGGAGGACCTCATCACCCGCACCGAGGACGAGGACGGCTACCACGCCATCCTGGACCGGCAGCTGCTCGCCTACACTCTCATCCGGCTGTTGGAAGCTTTCCTCTACAACGACACGGCGGCCGGTATCCGCGGCGACGTGGACCGGCTGCGGCAGGTGCAGGCCGCGCTGCTGGGCATCCCGGAGTAAGGCCCCCGGCGCGGTCGCATCGATCACCCGCGAGCAGGGCTGGTGCGAGGGGGATACATGCGGAAGACCATGGTGATCGCCACGGCGACACTGTTCGCCGGACTCCTGTCCGGTTGCGCGAAAGACAGCCCACCGGAGCCTGATTCGTCCCCTTCCGCGGGCGCGTTCCTCGGCGAGTGCGGCGGCGCGCGCGACGACGACATCCGCACCATCACCGGCCTGCCCACCCTGGCGGCCGTCGCCCGCAACGGCCTCAAATGCGTCTGGGAATCACCCGGCCGGGACCGGCGGGTCATGTTCACCTGGTTCCGCGACAGCCCCATCGAACGCGAACGCACCATCGCCAGCATGAGCGGAAAGACCGTGGCGGACTTCTCCATCGACGGCTTCCACGGCTTCACCGCCAACGCGACGAGCCTGTGCCAGGTCGCGGTCCAGGACGGCGCGGACTTCTTCCACTGGCTCGTCCTCGCCCCCGGCATCGACTGCACGGTCCTGCGGCCGCTGGCCCGGCTGACCGTGGACCGGGCACACACCTGGGCGCCGGCCCCCACGCGACCACCCGGACGCCTCGACGAACTACTCCACGAATGCACGGCGGTCCCGCCGGACGACATCATGTCGACCGTCGGCGAATCCGGCCGGTCGGAGATGTATTTCCATGGGGCCGTGTGCATGTGGCGCATCGGCGGCCGCGTGGACTTGACCTTCGGCTGGCTGGAGAACGGCTCGGTGGAACGGGAGGAGGGGATAGCGCGACAACTCGGCTACCAGGTCACCGCCATCACTTCTGCTGGCTGGCAAGGCTTTTCCCAACGGCGGCCGGGTCATCCCGCTACCTGCGGGGTCACCACCAGCGATTCGGGCGCGGTCACCTGGTGGGTGCAGTCGGCCACCGGCGATCCGTGCGATACCGCGCAGCGCCTGATGGCGCTCACGGTGCGGCGCAGGGTGTGACGGGCCGGACCGGTCACGAACGGATCAGCAGCGTGCGTGCCGCGCGGATTTCGGGAATGCCGATCATTCGTGCGGCGAGCAGGAACACCGCCAAGCCGACTGCCGCTCCCACGGCTACCGTGGCGAGGTGTTCGATGGTCGGTGCGCCGATCGTCGTCCGGACGAGTGCGACGGCAGCACATCCCGCGGCTCCGGCGAGCGCCGTGGCCCACATGACGCGGTGCACGGTGGCGGCGACAGCGGTGAAGCCGAGCGGCCCGTACCGCCGACGCAGCAGAATGTGCCCGGTCACCGCACCGGCAACGTAGGCGAGCGAACTCGCGACGCTCAGCATCACGATCACGGCGTGGTCGGTCAGCACGGTCGCCGTCAGAACCAGGATCGTCACCTTCGTCGCCACCATGACGATATTGATCACGGTGGGGGTGCGAGTGTCGTTGTAGGCGTAGAACACTCGCATCTGCAGCATGACCAGCGCGAACGGTGCGAGCCCGAAGGCCGAGCACGCCACCGCCGTACCGATCAACCGTGCGGCGTCGGCGTCGACACGACCGGTGAACACCAACGCCGCGAACCCCGGCCCCAGCAGGCTCATCGCCATGGTCACCGGAATCAGCGCCACGGACAGATAGCGGGCCCCACGGGCGAGATCGGCGGTCACCGCGGCATGGTCGCCGAACGCGGCGGCACGCGAGATTCGCGGCATCAACACCGTCAGCACCGACGCGGCGAGAATGCCGTAGGGCACCTGGAACAGCAATTCGGCGTAGGTGTAGACGGACACCCCGCCATGGTCGAAGGCGACTCGCATCGTGATCGCGACACCGATCTGGCTGATCACGGCATACACCAGCAGCCATCCCAGGATCGGCAGCCCGGAACGCACCGGACGCCACGTACAGGGCAACGGCCGCACCCGCCAACTCCACGCGAACCCATTGCGCCGCAACGCCGCAACCACCCAGGCGGCCTGCCCCGCGATCCCCACGGTGGTGCCGATCCCGATGGTCAGGACCTGCGCGGTGGTCATGGAGGCGGGCGTGAGGGTGACCGGTCCCGGCAGTAGCACGAACACCCCGCAGGTGGCCAGCACGATCACGTTGTTGACCACCGGCGCCCAGGCCGCCGTGGCGAAGCTGTCGCGGACATTGAGCACCGCGCCCACGACGACCGACACCCCGTAGAAGAAGATCTGCGGCAACAGCAGATACGCCCACCACGTGGCGAGATGACGCTGTTCGGAGTCGGTCACGAACACTCGGACGATCAGCGGAGCGCACACCACGGTGAGCACCGTGATCAGCGCCAGTGCGAGCACCGCCGCGACCATGACGCGCTGGGTGAACTCGCGGGACCGCTTGCGGCCCCGGCGCCGAGCCCTGGTCAACAACGGAACGACAGCGCTGGCCAGGACACCACCCAGCAGCAGTTCATAGAGCATGTTCGGCAGATTGTTCGCACCGTTGTAGGCATCACCGACAGCCGCCGTCCCCAGCACGGCGGCGATGACGATCGTCCGCGCGAACCCCGTGACTCGGCTGACCACCCCGGCGAGAGCCACCTGCCCACCCGCACGGGCAAGCCCTGAAGCACCCGTACCCGCCTCAGCACCAACGCCTTTCAGTTTGACCGTTGCGGCGGTGCGGCGCGGCGCTCGGATCGGTAGCGGCTGTGTCGCGAAGCTACCGTAGTCGTTCACTGCGTCCCCCTCATCGCGAATCCGAACCCGACCCGTCCAGATTACGGATGCGACAGACCGGCACCCTCTGGTCACTCGCGCCGAGGTGCCGCCCACAGGCCGTTACGTCGGCCGGGACACGGCCGACGAGTGCGCGCGATGCCGAATGCCGTGAGGGTCGGAGGATCAAAACCCCGGCTTCACCAGGCAAGCCGATAACTTGGTGCCGTGAGCGATGGTGCGCTTAGGCCCGAGTGGTGTGTGGTCGCGTCGTTGTTGCCTTACCCGTACAAGGAGTCGGGTCCCAACGCTGTCCTGCGCAGCCACAAGATCTTCCCAGCCGGGGCGAAGCTTCATGTGATCGGCGGCTTCGCGGGTAAGGGGTCATGAGGTGGTGACCGTGGTTGGTACTGGCCACCGACGCCGGTATGTCACCGCCCACATCCAGGCTCGATACCTCGGAAATTGGCGTGTGGCTCTGATCTACCGGCCCGAGGTGCTGAGGGCGATCCATCAAGCCGAGATCGATGACCGGTGGAGCGCTCATCGCTGGAATCAGCAAGGCTTCGAACTGGATTCACCCGAGTATGGCGAGTATCTCCGGCGGATCGCGGAGGGCTTTCGGCCCACTCATCGGGACAGAACCGACGACGGGTAGTGCCTGTCGTGGCTGGCGGTCGGCGCGAACGCCCGATCACACACGCCCCCACCTGCCGCTGATCGCGCGGTTTGGCGCGGGCTGCGGCATCCGCCGACGAATCTGACGTATTGTGCACCTCACTCGACTGCCGGCGGCTTACCGGTCGGCGCGCTGTCCGTACTCTCGTCAACTTCGGACAGCAGTCCCGAGCCTGTGATTTCCACTATCCAGAGTCAGTACTGCTCCCGATGGCTTGACGTCGGCCTCCTCCCATCCGCCTGTGTGATCTGTTGCCGTCCGTTTGACAGCGCCCCGCTCGAGGTTCCCAATTGGGCGTATGTCCAGATAACCCATGCTCCCGCCCCGGAGCAGCGTGTTTCCGCACAGGAGTGGTGATGAACCTTCGTCGTCTCGTACTCACTGCCATGTTCGCCGCCGCCTGCGCCGTGGCGACCGTCGCGACACCCGTCGCGCACGCCGAACCCGACCGGGTGCCGGAGACCGTCGATATCGCCTGTGGCGATGCGGTCCGACATCTGAAGGCCGACTGGTATCTACCCGATGGACCAGCCGGTGGCCTGGTCTGGCTGCAACACGGTTTCGCGCGGAGCAATGCGAATGTGGCCAGCCTCGCCGAGCATTTCGCGGCTGCCGGATACGTCGTCTTCGCTCCCTCTCTGCCGTTCATGGACCCGGCCGGATGCACCCTGCAGAACCTCGGCGACAACACCGGATTCCTCGGGAACATCGCCGAACTGTTCGCCACCGACGCCGAACCCACCAACTCGCTGGCGCGCAGTTTCGCGGCGGCTACCGCGACGGCGCACCGCCCGGATCTGCGACTGCCGCGGCAGACGGTCTTCGTCGGGCACTCCGCCGGCGGCGAAGCCGTCGAATACGTCGCGCGCCGACTGCACACCGACCACCCCGCCGCCTTCGCCGACCTGCGCGGACTCGTCCTGCTCGACCCGGTGAAGTCCTTCCTCGGTGACAACACCGACCAAGCCCTCACCGATCTCGACCACACCGACCTACCGATTCTCGATATCGCCGCGAAACCCTCACCATGCAATCTCTTCGGCGTCGGCACCGACACCCTCCAGCGCCTGCTGCACCGCCGCTACCTGGGCATCCGCATCGGTACCGGAGTACACACCGACGCCGAAGGCCCCAGTGGCGACACTCTGGGCAACCTGGTGTGCGGCGACCCGAGATCGGTGAACATCTCGACCCTGCAGACGCTCGCGGTCGGCTGGGCCACCGACTACTTCACCGGCACCAGAACCGCCGACTACTATCCCGCCCACGCACCCACCGCCGATGCCGCCGCCGCGCACTCGGCGGTCACCGACGTGGTTTCGGCCGCACCCGAGGCGGAGATTCTGACCGGGGCGTAGCGGAGGCTGCTCGGTACGCCGGCTATGCCCGGTATGGATTCCCGCAAAGGTTGGGCTTCGCCGCGGTCGGTCACCGTCGACTACGTCCGTATTCGAACGAGTCGGGCACCGCTGGGAACAGCTAGCGTGAGATTCGCTCCGCCCCTGGCTGAACAGCCGGGTCATCCGATCACTCGACAACGGAGGGTGCGATGTCCACAGAGGTCTACCTGATTGCTCTCGACGATCAGGGGTTACCCGGAGTTCTGGACCCGGCGGTAGTCGAGAAGATATTCGGCCGGCACGGCGTCGACGTCGTCGGCACCGACGCAGTCGTCAGCGATCCTGACATCGAAAACGCCTGGACCGAGGTCACCGGACTGGGCAGCGGGGTGCTGACCTTCTGGCGGCCTGCTGGCAGGCTGATCTGGCGCATACTCTTCGATCTGCTGACCGAGTGTCACGGTTTTGCCTACGACACCGGTGGTTCGCTGATAGTCGGCAATGACGAGTCTCTCCGCCGCCTGCGCGCGTCGGGCAATTGGGACGCCGACGATGCCAGGACTGTCACCTCACCGGACGAACTGGGCTGATTCTGAACCAATGCGTGGAGGCATCGCCATTCAGCCGATTCGATCGCGTTGTCGTCACCGACGGCTTCGAACATCCCGGCGTACCAAGGATCATCACGCCGAGCATTCGATCAGCTTCGTGCTATCTCGAAAGCTTGAATTTCTTCGGCATGTCGGTCTAGCTGAGGTTTCGTGTCGCGGTCGCGGACGGTAGATTCGAACACATGAGCGAAACCGTCGCGGGCGAGGCCACCAGCTACGAGCTGGTCGCGCGGCTGCGGGAGGTACACGCGCGGATCGCCGCCGCCCAGGCCGAGGAGGTGGCGTTGATGACGCGGCTGTATCGGCTGCGGCGCGCCCAGCAGCTCGAGGCCGGGGTCGCGGCGCGGCATGCCGGGGAGTCGGCGGCGACCGAAATCGGTGTGGCGGTGCGGGTCTCGCAGCGCAGCGCGGACGGGCTGATCGCGCTCGGGATGGGATTGGGGCGGTTGCCCGCGACCCGCCGGGCGTTCGGACAGGGGCGCATCGATCTGGCGCGGGTACGCGCGATCCACGACACTCTGGTCAACACATCCGACGACACCGTCGCGGAGTTGGAAGAGACGGTGGTCGCTCGTGCCGAAGGGTGTGATCCCGCGCGGTTGCGGCGCACCATCCGCAAGCGACTGCTCGAGCTCGACCCCGCCGGGCAGGCGCGGCGGCGGCGTGAGGCCGAACGCGAACGGTACGTGGCCGTGCGTGCGGCCGACGACGGGACCGCGCTGGTCGATGCCGTGTTGCCCGCGGCCGGGGGGTGGACGTTGTTCGAACGGTTGCGGGAGATGGCTGTCAGTCAGTGTTGTGCCGCCGATCCGCGCACGATGAACCAGCGGCGTGCCGATGCGTTGGTGGCGTTGGCCGACGGGAGCGGGCAACTGACCTGCGGCTGTGCACTGCCCGAGTGTGCCCGCCGGGACTCGACCACGCCGGTGCCGGTCGCGCGGCGGGCGTTGGTGCAGGTCGGTGTCAGCGCGGCGACCCTGGCGGGGGTGCAGGACAATCCGGGGTTGTTGGCTGGGTTCGGTGCGATCGACGCCGATCTGGCGCGGCAGATCGCCCGCCACGCCCGCTTCCATGTGATCACCGAAACCAGCGACGAAATCAGCAGCGACACCAGCACACCCGACACCGCAGGATCGCCGACCATCGAAACCACCGACGGGAACCATGCACCAGCAGCGGTCGAATTCGCCGACGGCAGTCCTGTCATCGGCGAACTCGCCGACCCTGGCCGTGTACCCGCAGCTCCGGACGCCGCTGAGAACGGCCTAGCCACGATCGATGACACCGCGACCATACCCCCACGCCACATGAATCCCCCACCAACGGCGACGGACTCACCAGAATGGGCGGCGGACTCACCAGAATGGCGATACCGCCCCAGCGCCACCGTCGCCGCCCGCGTACGAGCCCTCGATGGAACCTGCCGGGCTCCCGGCTGCCCGGTCCCGGCCGCGGCCACCGACCTCGACCACCAGCAGCCCTTCGACCACCACTCCCCCACCACCGGCGGACCCACCACCGTGCACAACCTCGGCTGCCGCTGTCGCCGCCACCACCGCCTGAAAACCCTCGCCGACCACGGCATGAACGGGTGGACGGTGACCCACCATCCGCATCGGCGCATCGAATGGCGCACCCCCACCGGCGACACGATCACCACCAGCCCCGAAGGCGCCAAATTCCTGTTCCCACATGCGCCGGTGGCCGCCACCCTAGTGGAACCCGTTGATCCACAACCCGATCCACCGCTACTCGACCCGGGACCGGCGGTCAACGCGCTCACCGAACTACTCCACGTCTACATCCCACCAGGGCGACGACATTTGCGCACTCACCGCGACGTCCATCACACCATCACTGTCGGAGGCACCTTGTGCAGCGTCGGCGGCTCCGATCGGGATGCAGACCGCCCGCCCTTCTGAGTAGAACCGGGACGGACCGGTCGATGTGCACTGGGCAGGAAATGACGGAAACGATGAAAGTCGGTCTCGAACATGCCGAAGCACCCGCGAACACCACTGACCTCGACCGGCTCGCGCGGCTGCTGGAGCAACCTCTACATCAGGTCAACTCATGCCGGTATCGAATTCGCCGGTCTGCACACCGGTTACGAAGGCATCCCACTCGCCAGGCGTGAATACCAGCGCAGGTCCCGCAGAGTCCTTCGAGTCCCTGACTCCCACTACTCCGCCCGCGAGGTGCGCCACTTCCACACACTCGCCCTGTGCACTGCTGTGACTGCTCTTGAACCACTCGGCCTTGGATAGGTCGACGTTCACGCGCGGTACTCCTTTGCCGTCGCCGACACGATGTGCCTGGTCGTGTCGGGATCCAACGCTACACGGCTGATCTCGGCCAGAGCTTCGCGATAACGCGTCACTTCCGCTTCCCGTTCGAGGTAGAGGTCTCCGGCCCATTCCTCGACATAGATCACAGGTGGTTCGGCCATTCCGGTGGCGGGCAACTTGGGAAACTCCAGCAGGACGAACGAACCTACGCGGGAACCCAGGTGCCCTGCCGCATCGAACGAGACCATCCGAACGGTGACGTTCGGCAGTTCACTCACTTCGAGGAGCCGCTCGAGTTGTTCGGCCATCACGCCCCGGCCGCCGATCTGGTCACGAATTACGGCCTCCCACAGGATCACATCCAGGTCGAAGTCGACATCACGCATACGTGACTGCCGCTTCTCCGCGACCTCGATCAGCTTCTCGACCTGCCCGGTCGGCATGTCGGGCGTCTCCAGCCAGGCCATCGCACGGCGATACGCGGGAGTTTGGAGCAGACCGGGCACAATGGCGGTCTTCCATGCGGTGACTTTGCGGGCAGCGGCCTCCAAACCCATGTAGTGATCGAACCCCGGGCGCATCTCATCGGCATAGGCACGCCACCAGTTCTTCTGCGCCGAGTTGAGTTCCTGGGCCAGCCCGAGCATCACTCGGCGGTCCTCGTCGCCCACACCGTATGCATCAGAGAACGCATTGACCCACAGTTGGGGAACTTTGGTTTTCAGACCATCTTCCAGACGCCCGAGAGTTTGCTGTGAGGTCTCCACGATCTGTGCTGCTGCATACCTCGTTAGCCCCGCGCGGGCGCGATGCTGGGCAAGCAGTCGTCCGAGCGCTCTACTCGCAAGGGTCGATCCAGCCATAGCCATTAGCCTCGCTATTGACGGGGGCGAGATTTGGAAGTATCCGAGCTGGGTGTAGCCGTTCTGAAAGTTTGGCATCCCCGCCGTGTTTCGCACAAGGTGGAAGTTCCATCTCTTCGCCGGCGGGTGTCTACTGAGTTCACCCCGGATGGCCGGGAAAACCGAAACCCCCGAGCCGCACCACAACTCGGATCGCTGAGTGTGCCCACGCAGTACGGCGGTTCGGGGAACACGCGAAGTACCGGCCATCAGGGGCTCCATCACCCACACCACTCAGAGGTCGATGATGTTGGTAGCCACAGACAACCCGACGGCGTACGACGACTGCAATCGGGTGCTGATGCCCGTGGAGCGAGGCAGGCACCGCCGGGCCGGGAAGCATCGGAGGTGACCGAGATGGGGATGACGTACGAAGCTCCGCGCGCTGTCGAACTGGCGGACTGCGACCTGGACCCGGCCACGATCCGGACGTTCGAGGAGTCGACAGTGTTTGCGCTGCATCGGGATTGCGGTCCGGAGCGGTGTCGGCTCGCCGAGCGGTGGTCGGCGAACACCAGCGCCTCAGCCGATCCAGGCCCCCACCGCCAGGAACAGGCAGATGAGTACGAGCAGGATGCCCATGAGCGGACCCACGAACCGGACGTAGCGGTCGTAGCGCACCTTCGCCAGGGCGATGCCGCCGGTGACCACCGCCGTGGTGGGGGTGACCAGGTTGGCCCAGCCCGAGGCGGACTGCCAGGCGGTGACGACCAGGGAGCGGGGCACGTTCGCGAAGTCGGCGAGCGGGGCCATGACGGGCATGGCGAGGGTGGCGTGGCCCGAGGTGGAGGGGATCAGGAAGGCGAGGGGGACGTTCACCAGGAAGACGCCTACCGCGAAGAGGGCCGACGAGGTGCCGGTGACGACACCCTCGAGGGCATGTAGGACGGTGCTGGTGATCTGGGTGTTGTTCATGATCACCGTGACGCCGCGGGCGAGGACGATGACTATGCCCGCGCCGACGAAATCACCGAAGCCCTTGCCGATCTCCTCCGTCATGCGGGTTTCGCCGAGACCGCCGACCAGGCCGATCACCACCGCGCCCACCAGGAACAGGGCGGTGAGTTCCGGGAAGTACCAACCCAGTTCCCACGGAAACGGTGCGGCGTCCGGGCCGTTGATCACCTCGGCCCACGGGATGATGGAGAAGATCATGAAGACGAAGGTCAGCGTCACCAGCCACAGCACGGCCTGCTGGCGGCGGGTCATCGGATCCGGTTCGTGGTCTTCGGCTTTCACCTCCCGGTCGCCGGGTTGCCAACCGGACCACGACTTTTTGGGGTCGCGCTGGACGCGGCGCGCGTACCAGAGCACGTAGCCGACGGTGACCGCGGTCAGCACCACCAGCATGACCAAGCGCAGCACGATGCCGTCACCGATGGGGATGCCCGCCGCCGAGGACGCGGTGCCGGTGGCGAACGGGTTCACCGTCGAGCACAGCACGCCGACGCCCGCACCGCAGATGATCGCGCCGACCGCGGTCATGCGGTCGTAGCCCAGGGCCAGCATGAGCGGCACCAGCAGGGCGTAGAAGCCGAGCGTCTCCTCCGCGAATCCCTCCACCGTGCCCGCCAGGGCGAAGACCACCATGATGCCGACGATCAGCAGGAAGGAACGCCGCCGCAGGGCGTAGGCCAGGCGGCCGATGCCGGCGTCGAGCGCGCCGGTGCCGAACGCGACGGTGATGAAGGCCCCGACCGCCAGCACGAACAGGAAGACCGCCGCCGCGCCGTAGAGCGCGCCCGACATATCGGGGCCGACCTGGCCGGTCGCATCGTCCTGCACGCCGTAGAGGCCGTTGATGGGAGCCAGGAACAGATCCCGCAGCCGGTCGCCGACACTCCGCGACTCGTCGAGGCGGTGATAGGTTCCGGCGACGGGGCGGCCGGTGTCGTCGTGGTCGTAGGTCCCCGGCGGAATCACGAAGGCCGCCAACCACACCAGGACCGTGACGCCCGCGAGAATCGTGTACGTGGAGGGGAATGTCCACGTGCGGTCGTGCTCCGGCGATGCGGGATCGGCGGTGGCGGTATCGCTCATCGGCCCGCCCGTTCGGCGAAGGCGCGGGCGAACAGTCGGAAGAACTCCGCCTCCGCCACCGCCACATTGCGCAGCTCGCTGAGCAGCACCCGCTCGTTGTAGCCGTGCATATTGCACTTGGCGTCCTCGACGCCCAGCATGAGCACCTCGGCGTGCGGCGCGGCCGCGGCCAGGGAGTTGGTGAGTGGAATCGAACCGCCCATGGCGGAATCCACCGCGTCGGTCCCCCACGCCTTCGCCATGGCCGCGCGCATGGCGGTGTAGGCGGGGCCGTCGGTTCCGGCCGCGAAACCGGTGCCCACATCGCCGCCGCTGACCGTCAGTGGGATGCCGAAGGGCCGGACCCGGCGCAGATGCTCGATCACCGCGCGCTGTCCCTCCGCCGGGTCCTGCTCCGGGTGCACGCGAACGTTCAGGTAGGCGCGGGCGTAGGGCACCACCGCCGACGCGGCGGTCTCCACGGCCGGGGCGTCGAGTCCGATCACGGTGATCGCCGGGCCGTACCAGATGCGCTCCCCGATGGGTCCGGTGCCGAGCAGCGGCATATCCGGCGTCATCCCGGTGATCTCGGCGAACTCGGTCTCGGTGTAGTCGGCTCCGGTCCAGGTGTCGCGGCGCAGTCCGGGCACCGCCACATTGCCGTCGGCGTCGTGCAGGGTCGCCAGTCCGGCCATGAGCGCCAGCAGGGCATCCGGTGCGGCCCCGCCGAATTGGCCCGAGTGCACGGGCGCGGCCAGCGTCCGCACCTCCACGAAGACATCGGCCACCCCGCGCAGCGCGGTCACCAGGGTCGGCGTGCCCGCCCGCAGATTGCCCGCATCGCAGATGAGCATGGCGTCGGCCTGGAACAGCTCGGGATGCGCGGCCGGATAGTCGTCGAAGTCGGAGCCGTACTCCTCCTGACCCTCGATCACCACGATCACGCCCACCGGCGGGGTGCCGCCATAGGCGCGCAGCGCGGCGATATGGGCGATCACATTGGCCTTGCAGTCGGCCGCGCCGCGTCCGTAGATCGCGCCGTCCCGCTCGGTCGGCCGGAACGGCGGGGTGTGCCACAGTTCCGCGTCACCCGGCGGCTGAACGTCGTAGTGCGCGTACAGCAGCACGGTCGGCGCGTCCTCGGGGGCGGGGATGCGGCCGTACACGACCGGGGCGGTGCGCGGCAGCTCGAGGACCCGAATGTCGCCGACTCCAGCTGATCGCAACTCCTCGGCAACAAAGTCGTGAGCGCGCTGCACATTCTCCCGCGGGTAGTCGGGGAAGGCGATGGAGGGAATCGATACGAGCCGCTCGAGCTTGGCTTTCAGCTCGGGCATGAGGGCGTCTACGGTGGCGGCGAGATCGGTGCGAGGCTCCACGATTCCTCATCGAACCACCCCGCAGGCAAATCTCAGCAAACCTATGGCGAGTTTTATGCAACGGAGATCGGAGCTCCGGCCTTGTAGCGTCGGAACGGCAGACTGGAACGACAGCGGATCACACACGAAGGAGATATCCGTGCGCTTCGGCATCTTCGTCCCGCAGGGCTGGCGGCTCGACCTGGTCGGCATCGACCCGGCCGAGCAGTGGGCGGTCATGCGCGATCTCGCGCGACGCGCGGACGCCAACCCGGATTGGGAGTCGATCTGGGTCTACGACCACTTCCACACCGTGCCGGTGCCCACCGAGGAGGCCACCCACGAGGCGTGGACGCTCATGTCGGCCTTCGCCGCGAGCACCGAGCGGGTGCGCCTGGGCCAGATGTGCACCGCCATGGCCTACCGCAATCCGGCCTACCTGGCCAAGGTCGCCGCCACCGTCGACCATGTGTCGGCGGGCCGGGTGGAGATGGGCATCGGCGCGGGCTGGTACGAACACGAGTGGCGCGCCTACGGGTACGGCTTCCCGCCCGCCGGTGAGCGACTGGGCCGCCTGCGCGAGGGCGTGGAGATCTTCCGGCAGGCGTGGAGCACCGGCGCGGCCACCCTGGACGGCAAGTACTACCAGGTGAACGGCGCGATCGTGCGGCCGCTGCCGATCCAGGAGGGCGGTATTCCGCTGTGGATCGCGGGCGGCGGGGAAAAGGTGACGCTGCGCATCGCGGCCCGGTACGCGCAATACACCAATTTCGCGGGCGAGCCGGAGCAATTCGCCCACAAGTCCGAACTGCTGCGCGGTCACTGCGCCGAGGTGGGCACCGATTTCGACGCCATCACCCGCTCCTCGAATTTCAATGTGGCCATCGGCGCGACCGAGGCGGAAGTGGAGGACCGGCTGGCGGCGCTCACCGCGCGCCTGACCCCATTTGTGGGGGCAGACAATGCGCAGCAGCAGGTCAACGATATGTTGCGGGGCACCGCCGCCGTCGGCACCCCGGAACAGGTCGTCGAAAATCTGTCCCGCGTACGCGGACTCGGCCTCGGATATGCCATTCTCAATTTCCCGGAGGCGGCCTATGACACCTCCGGAATGGAGTTGTTCGAGCGCGAGGTGATCCCAGCGCTGCGCTGAGATCGGGAGAAGGTATGCGGAAACTCGCGGACACGGTGCGGATCTCGGGCTCGGCGGTTCTCGCCGTGATCGCGATGCTGCTGCTGCCGGCCCTGCCGCCGTCGGTCGCGGTGGCGTCGGCACAGACCGGGGAGGTCGATCCGGCCGAGATCGACCGGTTCCTGACGGACTATCTGGCGCGCGCCGGACTACCGGGCGCGGCGGTCGCCCTCACCCACGGCGACCGGGTGGTGCACGTGGCGGGCTACGGCCGCGACTCCACCGGCGCGGCCATCACCGCCGACAGTCCGATGCCGGTGGCCTCGCTGAGCAAATCCTTTGCGGCGCTGGCCGTCATGCAGCTCGTCGAGGCGGGCCGGGTCGATCTGGACGCGCCCGTGCGGCGGTATCTGCCCGAGTTCGGCATGGCCGATCCGCGCGCCGAGTCGATCACGGTGCGGCAGCTGCTGAACCAGACCTCGGGCATGTCCGACCGCGCCTTCCCGGATCTCAAACGGCCCCAGGCGCATTCCCTCGCCGAGGCGGTCGATCGGCTGCACGGCGCGGCGCTGGCCGACGCACCCGGCACCGACTACCACTATCACAATCCGAACTACCAGGTCGCGGCGCGCCTGGTGGAGATGGTGAGCGGCCGGCCCTACGCGGAATACCTGCGCGAGCGGGTCTTCGGGCCGCTGGGCATGGACGCGAGCACCACCGTGGACCGACCGCGGGACGCCGACCTGCCGCGCGGCCACATCCGCCTGTACGGGAAGGCGATCGCGGTCCCCGAGATCGACTGGTTCGTGGGCGGCAGCCACGGCATCGTCACCACCGCGGCGGATCTGGCGCAGTGGCTCATCATGCAGAACAACGGCGGCCGCGGGGCCGGTGGCCAGCAACTGGTCTCCCCCGCCGCCGTCGAACTCATGCACACCCCGCCGCGCGGCTCCCGCTACGCCATGGGCTGGCAGGTCGACGACGCCGAACCCGGACGGCTGTACCACACCGGGTCCTGGTTCACCTACACCGCAGAGCAGGTGCTGCTGCCCAAGACCGGGTACGGCATCGTGGTGCTGACCGATATGGGGATGGCGCTGGAGTCGGACCCGTCGATCATCGGCGACGGACTGGTCGACATCGCCCGGGGCGACCAGCCGACGGTGCGGCGACCGGCCGGAATCTACGCCGACTGGGGACTCGCGGCGGCCACCCTCGCCGTGGCGGTGCTGGCGGCTATCGCGGTCGCGCGCTCGCGCCGCTGGGCGCACCGGCAGCGCGAGATGTCCCTGCCCGGTTGGCTCATCGTGCTGCGGCAGCTGCCGTATCTGACGGCCGTGCCCGTACTGGCCTTCCTGCCCGGACTGGGCAGTTTCGTCTTCGCCGGACGGGTGGGCGGCTTCCAGCACGTGCTCTACGTGTTCCCGGCCGTGCTGGTCTTCCTGGCCGTCGCGGTGGCCGCCGGGGTCACGGTCATCACCGCGCGCGCCGTCCGCCTGTGGACCACCCGGCCCCGGCGGACGGACGGCGCGACGGGTTCGGCTCAGCCGTCCTTGCGGGCGACGCCGCCGTAGGCGCCCGAGCGCCACGGCTCCGCACCGACATCGGCCGGATTCTCCGGCCGCCACAGCGGCAGGTGCACCAGCCCGGGCTCGAGCTGCGTCCAGTCGCCGAAGTAGGTGACGATCTCGTCGCGGGTGCGCAGCGAGATCTCGGTGGAGGTGCGACCGGACAGCTTCTGCCCCTCCAGCACCTCCGCCGGCTGCCCGTCGGCGGTGGCGTGGGTGATGGCCACATAGCTGCCGGGGACACACGGCTTCAGCAGGCGCGCGACGGCACCGGCGGGATCCGCCTCGTCCGGGACGAAATGCAGCACGCCGAGCAGCAGCACCGCCACCGGCTTCGAGAAGTCGATGAGTTCGCCGACCACCGGATCGGTCAGGATCCGCTCCGGATCGGCGACATCGGCCTGAATGATCCCGGCATTCGGATTGCCGCCCAGAATAGCGATACTGTGCGCCACCGCGACCGGATCGATATCCACGTACACCACGCGCGCCTCGGGATTGCGGGCCTGGGCGACCTCGTGCACATTTCCGACGGTGGGAATGCCCGAACCCAGATCCAGGAATTGGGTGATGCCCTCGTCCACCAGGAAACGCACCAGGCGGCGCAGCAGATCCCGGTTCGCGCGCATGGTTTCGGCGATATTGGGAGTGAATGCTTCGATCTGGCGCGCCAATTCGCGATCGATCTCGAAATTGTGCATGCCGCCGACGAAGTAGTCGTATACGCGGGAGGCACTGGGACGATCCAGATCGATCCCCTCGGGAGCCCAACTCGGCCTGGTCATCGCGAACCCTTCTGACAGCGAAAAAGTAAACACATCGTTCGCCTCGTTCACACCATTCACCCGGAACGGTTGTGATTCGCCACGAACAATCAAGCGCCGCAATGGTATCCCAGCGGGAGGTGATTCGCCGCCGTACGACGGTAGGGCTACGATCGATCCCCATGGCGTGGGAAGCCGGGGGTGAGCGGTACTCGGGCGGCCCACACGCCGACCTCGTCGAGCAGTGGGTCGCCGCACTCACCCGTGGCACACGCGATCACGTGGTGCCGATGAGTCGTGCCGAGACCCGGACGCTGCTCACTCGATTCGCCCGCGAACTCGACGCCGCCGCGCGGGATCCGGCATCGGATCGGCGGATCGCGGAACTGGGCGCGGAACTGGCGCGGGCCCACTTCGTGGGTGACGAGGTGCTCGGGCGCAGTGTCGCCGTGCTCGAGGAGTACTTCGCCGAGATCGCCGACGACGTCCCCGCGGACCGGGTGGCCATGCTGCTGGCCGCCTTCACCACCGGCTACGTGCGCGCCTTCCGCGCCTGGCTGCTGGCCGAACAGGAGAGCGTGCGCGTCGCCGACATCACCGCGCGCCGACTCGTCGAACAACGATTACGCGAGAGCGAGGCCCGCTTCCGGGCGGTCTTCGCACAGGCCGGAATCGGCACCGGACTCTCCGATATGACCGGCCGCATCATCGAGGTCAACACCGCGTTCGCGCAGATGCTCGGCTACACCCCCGCCGAGATGCTGCGCCTGTCCGTCACCGATCTGGGCCACCCCAGCGACGATCCCGGCATGTGGAAGCTGTACTCGGGGGTGCTGCGCGGCGATCTGGACAATGTGCAGCTGGAGAAGTGCTATCCGCACAAGGACGGGCACGGGGTCTGGACCAATATCAATGTCTCGCTCATCCGCGACGAGCGCGGCGAACCGCAGTACACCCTCATTCTCGTGGAGGACATCTCCGAGCGGCGGGCGTTGCGCGAGCGGCTGCACTACCGCGCCAATCACGACCAGCTCACCGGACTGGCCAACCGCACCCGCTTCTTCGACGCCCTCACCACCGTGTTCGCCGACCCCGGCGTGCGCGTCGGGCTCTGCTACGTCGACCTCGACCACTTCAAGACCGTCAACGACACCTTCGGCCACGCGGTGGGCGACGAACTGCTCGCCCAGGCCGCCACCCGCCTCACCACCTGCGCCACCGGGCCCGGACAGCTGGTGGCCCGCATGGGTGGCGACGAATTCGTCATCCTGGTGCCGCACAGCGGCGGCGCGGACGAGGTCGCAAGCCTGGCCCGCTGCGTGCTGAAGGCCTTCTCCCGCCCCTTCCACGTGCACGGCTATCGGCTGTCGGTCACCGCCAGCGTCGGCGTCATGGAGGACCGCGCCGGACACACCACCGCCGAGGAACTGCTGCGCTCGGCCGACTCCAGCATGTACTGGGCCAAGGCCGCCGGGCGCGGCCGCTACGAGATCTTCGACGCCGCCCGCAGCCATCGCGAGCACACCCGCGTGGAACTCACCGCCGCCATGCCCGACGCCCTGGCGCGCGGGGAGTTCTTCCTCGACTACCAGCCCATCGTGGCACTGGACGGGTCGGGCATGGTGGCGGTGGAGGCGCTGGCCCGCTGGCGGCATCCCGAACTCGGCATCCTGCCGCCCGCCCGCTTCGTGGACCTGGCCGAGGACAACGGTCATATCGGCGCGCTGGGCTCGCTGGTGCTGCATCTGGCCATCGCGGACAGCCGGGTGTGGAGCGAGCGCTACCCGGCGCTCACGCCACTGGTGAGCGTGAACGTCTCGGCCACCGAGGTCTCCGATCCGGCCTGGCTGGACCTGGTGCAGCAGGCCATCGCGGACAGCGGACTGAAACCCGAACAGCTGCAACTGGAACTGACCGAACGCGCCTTCATGGCCACCACCGGGCGGCCGCTGCACGCGCTGCGCACGCTGGCCGAATCCGGGGTCCGCATCGCCGTCGACGATTTCGGCACCGGCTATTCGAATTTGGCCTATCTCGGGCGGCTGCCGCTGCACACGGTCAAACTGGCAGGCCCGTTCGTGCGGCACCTGCGCACCCCCGATGCCATGGAGGCGGCGGATCTGCGCATCCTCGAGACGATCATCGCGCTGGCGCACGATCTCGGGTACACCGTCACGGCCGAGTGCGTGGAGACACGACATCAGGCCGACCAGCTGCGGGCGTTGGGATGCGATACGGCGCAGGGGTGGTACTTCCACCATCCGATGCCCGCCGCGCGGATCACCGACCTGTTGGCCGAGGCGGAAGAGGCGGCGGCACACCAGCTCTGACCGGCGGCTAACTCTCCCGCTTCGCCCGAGCCCGGCGCTTGCCCTCGTGCATGGCCTGCACCCGTGCCACCGGAATGGTGTGCCCCTCCTCGAGCAGGTCGGCCGGAATTCGTTGCGGCGCGGGCATGTTCTCGGCCCACGGGTCGCGGTCGCCGAGGGTCTTCGGCACGGTGTGGATGGTGAAGTCGCGCGGATGGACACTGCCGAGATCGGCCCAGTCCACCGGGAAGGACACCGTCGTGCCCGGACGGATGCGAGGGCTGTAGGTGGAGACGACCGTGGCACCGGCCGCCCGGGTGGAGTCCAGGAAGACCTTGCCGCCCCGGTCTTCTCGAATGAAGGCGGTAGTGGCCAATACCGGATCGAGGCGTTCGGCACGGGCGGCGATGGCCCGGGTGGCCGCGGCGGCGTCCTCGATGGGCAACCCCGGCTCGATCGGGACGAAGATGTGCACCCCCTTGGAGCCGCTGGTCTTCACGGCTCCCGCGAGCCCGTCGGCGGCGAGGGCGGCGCGCACGAGTTCGGCGGCCCGCACCACCACCGCGAAATCCTCGCCCGCCGGAGGATCCAGATCGAGGATCAGATGCGTCTGCCCCAGGCTGTGGTCCACCGGGACGAGGGTGGGGTGGTACTCCACCGCCCGCTGGTTGCCGAACCACAGCAGGGTGCGGATGTCGTCGCACAGCGCGTAGGTCACCTCGCGGTGGGCGCTGTCGGCCCACAGGGTCACCCGGTTGACGAAGTCCGGCGTGTACTTGGGCAGGTTCTTCTGCATGAACGGGTCCTGGCCCGGTCGCACCCGGACCACGGACAGCGGCCGGTCGTGCAGCTGCCGGATGAGCCGGTCGGCCATGGCCTCGAGGTAGTCGATCAGGTCCCGCTTGGTCGCGTCCGCGCCGTCGAAGAGCGCGACGTCCAGGTTGGTCAGCCGCACGCCCCGCCGGGTCTCTTCGGTGCCCATCGCCTCACTGTAACGGCGACCACCGTCATGCGGCGGCCACCCGATCACGCCAGGCCCGCGGTGGCATGCCGTTCTCGCGGCGGAACACGCGGGTGAAGTAGCCGGGATCGGCGATGCCGACCCGGCGCGCCACCTCGGTGACGGACAGGTCCGGATCGGACAGCAGGCGGCGTGCCTCGCTCATCCGGCGCTCGGTGATCCAGTCCTGCACGGTGCGTCCGGTGCGGCGGCGGACCAGGGTGGTGAGGTAGGCGGGGGTCATGCCGACGACGCGGGCCACATCGCGCAGCGACAGCGGTTCGCCGAAGCGTTCCTCGATCACGTCGAAGACCTCGGCCAGCACGGTCTCACCGCTGCGGCGCAGCTCGCCCACCACATCGGCGGCCAGCCGCGCCATGTCCACCAGCAGCAGGGTCAGGTGAGCGGTGGCGGCCTGCCGGTAACCGGCTGGGCGGGTGGACAATTCCGTCTCGATGGCGGCGATCGCGCGCTCCCACGTCGGCTGTCGATCCGCGGGGAGACGCAGGCGCAGCAGGCCGCCGGCGCGGCCGTGCAGGAACGGGTAGAGCAGCGGGTGTCCCCGCCAGGCGGGCCAGGGCGCGCGGCCCTCGCCGCCCAGGATCGCCGGATCGAAGAAGAGGCCGCGGGCGTCGGTGAAGGTGTGGGTGTCGGTGGTGTCGACCACCTCGCCCAGGCCGACCACGAAGATATCGCCCGCGCGTAGCTCGAACCGGCGACCGGCGGCGCGCAGCAGGCCGCCGTCGCGGATCACGTAGAGCAGCACGGGGAACTCGTGGATGTGGGCGTGACCGGGGGTGGGGCGCGTCGACCGGGTGAAGCGGGCGACCGACAGCGGGGGCATCGCCGGATCCGACCGGTAGCGGTACACCGGCACCCCCGCCGCGTAGCGGACCGGCAGCGCATGCTCGGACATGTAACGAAAGATAGTCCCATTACTGCCGAGAATCGACCAATTCACCAGAGCATCGAGGCCACACCATGGAGGCATGACGAAAAATAATCCCGCTTCGGATATCGATATCGTCCGTGCGATGGGCAACCGGCAGGACTATCTGCCCGCCGCCGGACGCAACGGCCTGCTGCCCTTCTACGATCTGCTGACCCGGGCACTCGGCGTCCCCGCGGTCCATCGCACCCTGATCGCGCGGGCGGGGCTGCGGCCGGGCACGCAGGTCGTCGAAATCGGCTGCGGCACCGGCAATCTCACCGTTCTCGCCAAGGACACCCACCCGGGCATCGAGATCACCGGCACCGATCCCGATCCCCTCGCGCTCGCCCGCGCCGAGCGGAAGACCAAGGGCCGCAGCGGGATCGACTTCCGGCACGCCTACGCCCAGGACCTCCCCTTCCCGGACGCCAGCGTCGACCACATGCTCTCCGCCTTCATGCTGCACCACCTCCCCACCGACGTGAAGTCCGATGCGGCGGCCGAGGCACTGCGCATCCTGCGGCCGGGCGGACAGCTGCACATCGTCGACGTCGGCGGCCGCATGACCACCGCCGACGGCTTCATGGCCCGGCGCATGCTGAAGGGCGGTCACGTCACCGACAATCTCGGCGACGGCATTCCGCGCCTGCTGCGGACGGCCGGGTTCGACGCCGAGGAGATCAGCTGCACCGTCACCCGCCGCCTCGGACGCGTCACCTACTACCGGGCCACCCGCCCCGCATAGCGCACCCGCGACGCGAGAGAGGGGCGCGGGTCACCCCGCACCCCTCTGCTCACGACGACGCTCCGCGCTCAGTCCGCCTGGTCGGGGAAATCCTTCTGCTGGTATCCCCCGCGCAGCGTGCCTTCCACATACGCCGCTCGGCAGGCCCGCCGCGCGATCTTGCCGCTGGAGGTGCGGGGAATCGAGCCCGCGGGCACCAGCAGCAGATCGCGCACCGTCACGCCGTGGCGCTTGGCGATGGCGGCGCGCACCGCCTCGGCGATGGGCCGCGGATCCAATTTCGCCGCGCCCGTACCACGTTCGGCGACCACCACGAGCACCTCACCGGACTCGCCGGGGCCGGATTCGACCTCGGGCGGCAGCTGGTCGGCCGGAACCGAGAAGGCCGCGACGAAGCCCGGCCGCAGCGCGGTGCTGGCCTCCTGCGCGGTGTACTCCAGATCCTGCGGATAGTGGTTGCGGCCGTCCACGATGACCAGATCCTTGACGCGGCCGGTGATGTAGAGCTCGCCGTCGAGATAGGCGCCGAAATCCCCGGTGCGCATCCACTTCGCGCCCGGCGCGGTGCCCTCGGCGTGACTGCCCATGGGCTGGCGGGCGGTCAGGGTGTTGTGGAAGGTCGCGATCGACTCCTCCGGCCGACCCCAGTAGCCGATGCCCATGTTCTGGCCGTGCAGCCAGATCTCACCGACCTCGCCGTCGGGGCGTTCCTTGCCGTTCTCCGGATCCACGATCACGGCCCATTGCGACAGCGCCACATAACCACAGGACACCTGGGCCACGGCGCTGTCGGCGTCCGGCTCGACCGGCGTCATGCGCCCGGCATTGAGCTCCCCGCGGTCGACGTAGACCACGCGGGCCTCGTCCTCGCGCTTGGTGGCCGAGACGAACAGGGTCGCCTCCGCCATGCCGTAGCAGGGCTTGATGGCCGTCCTGGGCAGGCCGTAGGGCGCGAAGGCGTCGTTGAACTTCTTCATCGACGCCACCGACACCGGTTCGCTGCCGTTGATCAGGCCGATCACATTCGACAGGTCCAGCTCCTCGCCCGGCTTGGGCAGTCCGCGCAGCGCGGCGTGCTCGTAGGCGAAATTCGGTGCCGCCGCGAAGATCTCGGCCCCGTCCTCTTGCGCCGCCAATTCCTTGATCCAGCGGTACGGGCGGCGCACGAAGGCGCTCGGCGACATGATGGTGATGAACTTGCCGCCGATGGTCGGCAGGATCACCGTCAGCAGCCCCATATCGTGGAACAGCGGCAGCCAGGTGACGCCGCGCGCGTTCGCCGTGATGCCGATGGCGTCGATCATCTGCAACAGGTTGGTCGCCACCGCCCGGTGGGTGATCTCCACGCCCGCGGGGGTGCGGGTGGAGCCGGAGGTGTACTGCAGGTAGGCGACGCTGTCGATGTCGAGTTCCGGGCGCACCCAGGTCTGGCCGACGGTGTCCGGAATCGCCTCCACGGCGAGGATGCGCGGCCGCTGCGGCGCGGGCAGGTGGCGGAACAGCTCCCGCACCCCCGCCGCCGCCGAACCGACCGTGAGGATGGCCGTGGGCTCGCAGTCGCCCAGCACCGCGTGCAGCCGATCCGAATGGCCCTGCTCATCCGGATCGAACAGGGGTACGGCGATATTCCCGGCGTAGACCGCGGCGAACATGCCGACGATGTAGTCCAGGCCCTGCGGGGCCAGGATCGCCACCCGGTCGCCCGGCCGCGTCACCTGTTGCAGCCGGGCCGCCACGGCCCGCAGCCGGACGCCGAACTGCCGCCAGGTGAGCTCGTGGTACTCGCCGTCGCGTTCCCGCGAATAGTCGATATAGCGGTAAGCGAGATCGTCCTGATTCGTCTCGCTGTGTTTGTCGACGACGTCGATCAGGGTCCAGTCGCCCGTGATCTTGATATTGCCGTGCTCGTCCAGATAGTCATCGAAGGTCTCGCCGATCATTCCCTATCCTTTTTCAACGCACTCCATCGTGCAGTGACACCGAACAAAGATCGACACACACCAAAGCTGGGAAACAGTAGCAGGTGTGGTGATCGGCGACACTCAGTACCGGCCGAATGCCAGCGCGACGTTGTGCCCGCCGAATCCGAAGGAGTTGTTGACCGCGTAGTCGATTCGCCCCGTTCGGGCCTGCCCGCGCACGACGTCGAGATCGATTTCCGGGTCCAAATTGTCCAAATTCAGCGTGGGTGGGATCACCTCGTCGCGAATGCTCATCACGGTGATGACCGATTCCAGCGCGCCCACCGCGCCGATGGAGTGCCCCAAAGCGGATTTCGGGGCGTACACCGAGGCGTGGTTGCCGATCGCCTTGTGGATGGCGTTGCACTCGGCGGTATCGCCGATGGGCGTGGCGGTGGCGTGCGCATTGATATGCGTGACATCGGTTTTCGTAATGCCCGCGGTCTCCAGCGCCCGGGTCATGGCCCGCGCCGCGCCGGTGCCCTCCGGATCGGGGGCCACCAGATGGAAACCGTCCGAGGTGATTCCGGCGCCCATGAGGCGGGCGTGGATGGTCGCACCGCGCGCCTTGGCGTGCTCCTCGGTCTCGATCACCATGAGCGCACCGGCCTCGCCGAAGACGAAACCGTCACGGTCCGCGTCGAACGGGCGCGAGGCCGACTTCGGGTCGTCGTTGCGGGTGCTCATGGCCCGCATCATGGTGAAGGCCGCGATGGGCAGGGCCTGGATGGACCCCTCCACGCCGCCGGTGACGACCATGTCGGCATCGCCCATGACGATCATGCGCCAGGCATTGGCGATCGCCTCCGACCCCGAGGAACAGGCCGAAACCGGGGTCGTCACACCGGCCTTCGCACCCAACTCCAGACCGACGCAGGCGGCGGGGCCATTGGGCATCACACACTGCACGGTCAGCGGGGACACCTTGCGGTAGCCGCCCTTGGACAGTTTGTCGCGGGCCACGATCAGCGACTCCGCGCCACCGAGACCGGTGCCGATGGAGACGCCGAGGCGGTTGGTGTCCACCTCGGGATTGCCGGCGTTTCGCCAGACCTCGCGGCCGAGGACCGTCGCCATCTGCTCGACATACGACAGCCGCCGCACCTCACCCGGGGTGAGGGAGGCGCCCGGAGACACCTTCAGGTGGCCGCCGATGCGCACCGGCAACTCGAAATCGTCGATGAAGGAATCGTCGAGAACATCGATTCCGCTCTCGCCGCTCAGCAGTCCCTTCCAGGTGGAATCGATATCACCCGCAATGGACGTGGTGGCCGCGAGGCTGGTGACGACGACATCGGGGAAGCCGTCCGCGCTCGTATAAGAACTCATCTGTCGCTCACTCTCCGTAACACGCCTGGTCAGTGGCCATAACGCCCCGCGCGCACGGGCGGCGGGAGCGGGAAAGCGGTGGTGCGGAAAAAGCTCGAAAACTACGGTCGCCGGAAGATTGCCCCACATTATCGGGCGTCGATCGAACCGGTCTCCCCGGCGACACGCACGTGAACCCTACACAACCCTCGCCTTGACGCCGCAGAACCCGTCTGGGACAGTGGCGACCAAGACGATCGGGTGTGGGTGTGAGGACGTGACTGTGGCCGGAACCAGACGCAAGGGGATCGCACGCGGGGCCAGACTGGCGGCCCTGCCGATGAGCATCATGGCCAAACGCGCCGCGGCCCTCGGTACCCGGATCATCACCGGGGCCGAGCGCGGCGAACTCGACGAGAAACTTATCGCCGAGGCCGCCGACCAGGTGTTCACCGTGCTCGGCGAACTCAAGGGCGGGGCCATGAAGGTCGGGCAGGCGCTGTCGGTCATGGAGGCCGCGGTACCGCCGCAATTCGCCGACCGCTATCGGGAGGCCCTGGTCAAACTCCAGGCCGAAGCACCGCCCATGCCGGAGGCGGACACCTACCGCATGCTGACCCAGCAGCTGGGCACGCGGTGGCGCGACCGCTTCCGCTCCTTCGATCCGAAACCCGTGGCGGCGGCCAGCATCGGACAGGTGCACCGGGCGGTGTGGTCCGATGGCCGCGATGTCGCGGTGAAGGTGCAGTACCCGCACGCCGAGGAGTCCCTGAAGGCGGATCTGGCGCTGCTGAAGATGTTCTCGTCGGTGTTCAACCTCATCCTGCCCGGGGCGGATGTGAAGGAACTGGTCGACGAGTTCATCGACCGCACCCACGACGAGCTCGACTACCGCATCGAATGCGACTATCAGCGGCGGTTCGCCAAGGCGCTGGGGCCGGACGATCCGAAGTTCTTCGTACCCAAGGTGGTCGCCTCCGCGCCCAAGGTCATGGTCACCGAGTGGATGGACGGGATGCCGCTGTCCAAGGTGATCACCGGGGGCGATCGGGAACAGCGCGACCGCGCCGGAATCCTGCTGTGGGAGTTGGCGGTATCGTCGCCCGCACGGTTCGGCATCCTGCACTGCGATCCGCACCCGGGCAACTTCCGGCTGCTCGAGGACGGGCGGCTGGGCATCATCGACTTCGGCGCGTGCACCGAAACACCCAACGGGCTACCGTCTTTCATCGGCGAGACCGCGCGCTACCTGCTGGCGGAGGACTTCGACAGGGCGGTCGACGTGGTACGCCGCTCCGGGTTCGTGAAGGAGGGCACCACCGTCGATATCGGCCCGCTGCAACGCACGCTGGGGCCGCTGGTGGCGCTGCTACGCGAGGAGGAGTTCCACATGACCCGGCAGGTGCTCCAGGATCAGGCGCAGCGCTCCATGGACGTGCGCAATATGTCGATCAACAACGCGCTGGCCTTCAAAGCGACACCGGAGTTTCCCGAGATGCCGATGATCGGGCGGGTGCTCGGCGGGGTGGCGGGCATCTGCGCGCAACTGGACACCACGGGGCCGTTCCTCGCCCTGGTGCGCGAATGGGTGCCGGGATTCGTCGAGACCGACGACGCGGCCTGAGACCGGGAGCGCAGACGCGGCTCATGGCTCATGGCTCATGGCTCATGGCTCAGAACAGCGTCATGGGGTCCGTCTGCTCGGGCTCGGGCAACTCGGGCAACTCGGGGACGCGGGTGCGTACCTCCTCGTGGAACGCCCGTGCCAGCGGTAGCGAACTCGCATTGTCGGGGGTGTGGATGAAGACCGTCGGAGATCGCCCCTCCCGCAACCACTCCGCCGTGACATCCACCCACGGCCGCCAACCGGCGACGGTGCGATCGTCGTCGTCGCGACCGTGGTAGCGCACGATCGGGAACTCGGTGAGCGCCGCGGTGCGGCGCGGCAGATTCGGCTTCTTCGACCGCGCCTCGTACTCGGCGGGACTGGTGGCGGGACCGTCGAAAAGTATTGCGGTGTCGAACGGTATCCACTCGGCGTCGACGGTCGCCAGCGCGCGCTCCAACTGCTGGGCGGCTCGCTCGTCGGTGAAGAACGCCGGATGCCGGACCTCCACCGCGCAGCGGCCGGGAAGGGTCCGCAGGAATCTCGCCAGTGTGCCGAGATCGCTCGGGCCGAACGAGCCCGGGAGCTGAACCCAGAGCGCGTGCAAACGTGGGCCGAGAGGTTCGACGGCGTCCAGGAAGGTCCGCAATTCCCGCTCGGCTCCGTGCAATCGGCGCTCGTGGGTGACGGTCTTGGGGAGTTTGAGGACGAAGCGGAAGTCGGGGGCGGTCTGCTCGGCCCACTGCTCCACCGACTTGCGGGCGGGGGTGGCGTAGAAGGTGGTGTTGCCCTCTACCGCGTTGCACCAGGTCGCATAGCTGTGGAGGCGGCGTGAGGGGGTGGGTTGGTGATCGCGCCAGGCCGGGTGGGTCCACATTGCGCATCCGACGTGCAGTTGCATGGACATGACGGTAGCGGGGGCTCTGACCGGGTCACGCATCGCGCAGGGCTTCCACCTGATACCGGTGCAGGCCCCGGCGTCCGATCATGCGGGCAGGTTCCGGTCACCGATCTCGATGAGCAGGCGATGTGACACCGAACCACAGATACTCAGACAAGAAATGTCCCATTCTTCGGCTCAGCTCTTGCCTCGAAACCATCCGAATGTCAGCTCGACGGCCCGCCGCCAGTTCTCGTATTCGGTTTCCCGCAATCCGGCTTCCATGGCGGGAATCCACTGCGCCGCTACTCGCCGATTGCTACGCAGACCTTCCAGATCCGGCCAGTACCCCACTGCCAGTCCGGCCGCGTAAGCAGCTCCGAGGGAGACGGTTTCGGCGACTATCGGCCGTTGCACGGGGATGTCGAGTACGTCGGCGATGATCTGCATGAGCAGGTTGTCGGAGGTCATTCCGCCTGCCACGCGCAGGGATTGGGCGTGCAGGCCGGAATCGGCGTTCATGGCCTCGACCACGTCGCGGGTCTGCCAGGCTGTCGCTTCCAGGACCGCTCGGGCGATGTGGCCCTTGGTGACGTAGGAGGTGAGGCCGATGAGCAGGCCGCGGGCGTCGCTGCGCCAGTGGGGTGCGTACAGGCCGGAGAAGGCGGGGACGAGGTAGCAGCCGCCGTTGTCTTCCACTGTGCGGGCGAGGGTTTCGATTTCGGGGGCGGAACCGATGAGGCCGATGTTGTCACGCACCCACTGGACCAGCGAGCCGGTGACGGCGATGGGGCCCTCCAGGGCGTACACCGGTTCCTTGCCGACCTGGTAGCCGATGGTCGTCAGCAGTCCGTGTTGCGAACGGATCAGCTCGCGGCCGGTGTTCATCATGAGGAAGCCGCCGGTGCCGTACGTGCATTCGGTCTCCCCGGGCGCGAAGCAGGTCTGGCCGAACAGGGCCGCGTGCTGGTCGCCCAGTGCCGCCGCTATGCTTATGCCCGGCAGCACTTTTCGAGCGGTGCCGAACGACCCGGTGGACGGTTCGATGCGCGGCAGCATCGCCTTCGGGATGTCGAAGAACCGCAGCAACTCGTCGTCCCAGGCCAGGGTGTCGAGATTCATGAGCAGGGTGCGGCCCGCGTTCGTGACGTCGGTGACGTGCTCGCCGCCGTCGACGCCGCCGGTCAGGTTCCAGATGAGCCAGGTCTCCATGGTGCCGAACAGCACCTCGCCGCGGTCGGCGCGGACGCGCAGGCCGGGCACCGTATCCAGCAGCCAGCGCAACCGGGGAGCGGCGAAGTAGGTCGCCAGCGGGAGGCCGCAGAGTTCCCGGACACGCTGCGCCCCGGGCATTTTCGAAAGCTCCCGCACCACCGGCTCGGTACGCACGTCCTGCCAGACGATGGCCCGGCCGATGGGCACCCCGGTGCGCCGGTCCCACACCACGGTGGTCTCGCGCTGATTCGCGATGCCGACGGCCGACACCTGGTCGATCTCGATACCCGAATTCCGCAGGGCGGCAGGCACTATGCGTTCGACATTGCGCCAGATCTCCTGCGCGTCCTGCTCCACCCAGCCGGGGCGCGGGTAGTGCTGGCGGTGCTCGCGCTGGGCCACTCCGGCCAGGCGGGCGCGCTGGTCGAACAGGATGCACCTGGTCGATGTGGTGCCCTGGTCGATGGCCAGCACATACCGTTGCGTCATTCCCGGCTCCCGAGGTTACGTTCGAATATCACTGGACCGAATATCACTGCGCCGCACCGAGATCCCGTGACACCGCATGCGCCGCGTCGCGGACGCGGTCGACCAGGGGGCGGCGCGGGTGCGACCGGGCGTCGCAGAGCCGGTCCACGGGGCCGGAGATGCCGATCGCGCCGACCACCAGGCCGCCGCGGGAACGGATGGGGGCCGCGATGCCCGCCTCGCCGGTGTGGAACTCCTCCATCTCACCCGCCCAGCCGGCGCGGCGCACCTCGGACAGGGCCCGGTTCAGCGTGCCGCGGTCGGTGATGGTGCGGTAGGTCGACGCGGTCAGGGTCGCACCGCGCAGACCGGCGGCCAACTCCGCGTCGTAGGCCAGCAGCACCTTGCCGAGGGCGGTGGCATGCGGCGGCAACGACTCCCCCACGGCCAACGCCTGTTCGGTGTTGTCGGGACGGAAGACGTGGTGCACGACCACCACCGCAGCGTGCTGGGGCGCGGCGATGCGCACCGCTTCCCCGGTGCGTGCCGCCAGGGCGTCGGCCCAGTTGATGGCGCGCGAACGCAGTTCGTTCGCGTCCAGGTAGCCGCCGCCGAGTTGGTCCAGCGCCGCGCCCAGGAAGTACTTGCCGGTCGCCGGGTCCTGGTCGACGAAGCCGACGCCCTGCAGGGTGCGCAGGATGCCGTGCGCCGTCGGCTTGGCCAGGCCGAGCGCCGCCGCGATCTCGCCGACGCCCATGCGTCCGGAGCCGCGCGCCAGCAGGCGGAGCACGGCGGCGGCGCGCTCGATGGACTGGATGGGACCCGGCACGTCACGAACCTATCCGTTCGGAATTCGCCGGACGGTAGCGACACCTGTGACCGAGCAGCCACCGAAACGTTCGACATTGTCGAACGCGTCCACTGTTGAGCGCACTCATCGACTCGTAGATTCGTGGTCGAACGTGGCCGCCACCCGCGTCCACCAGGGCATACGACGGGCTCAAAGGTGAGCCTTTCGAAAGGGACACGATGAGCCGATACATCGGAGCCATCGACCAGGGAACGACGAGCACTCGTTTCATGGTCTTCGACCACGATGGCAACGAGGTTGCCCGCCACCAGCTCGAGCATGAGCAGATCATGCCGCACGCCGGGTGGGTCGAGCACAATCCGGCCGAGATCTGGGAGCGCACGCGCACGGTCGTCAAAACCGTGCTCACCTCCTCGAACCTCTCCGCCGCCGACCTGGCCGCGGTCGGCATCACCAATCAGCGCGAGACCACCATCGTGTGGGACCGGCGCACCGGCCGCCCCTACTGCAACGCCATCGTCTGGCAGGACACCCGCACCGATCGCATCGCGGCCGAACTCGACCGCACCCACGGCGAACTCATCCGCCGCAAGACCGGCCTGCCGCCCGCCACCTACTTCTCCGGCGGCAAGCTGAAGTGGATCCTGGAGAACATCCCGGGTGTGCGAGAAGACGCCGAGCGCGGCGACGCGCTGTTCGGCACCCCGGACACCTGGCTGCTGTGGAACCTCACCGGCGGCATCCACGGCGGCGTGCACGTCACCGACCCCACCAATGCCTCCCGCACCATGCTCATGGACCTGGAAACCCTGGACTGGGACGACGAATTGCTCGCCGTGTTCGGGGTGCCGCGGGCCATGCTGCCGACCATCGCCCCGTCGTCGAATCCGGAGATGTTCGGGCTCACCAACCCCGACGGCCCGTTCAAGGGCGCGGTGCCGCTCACCGGCATTCTCGGCGATCAGCAGGCCGCCACCGTGGGACAGGTGTGCTTCCGGCCCGGCGAGGCCAAGAACACCTACGGCACCGGAAACTTCCTGCTGCTCAACACCGGCACCGATATCGTGCGCTCGCAGCACGGACTGCTCACCACCGTGGCCTATCGGTTCGGCGACGACGCGCCGGTGTACGCACTGGAGGGCTCCATCGCCGTCACCGGTTCGGCGGTGCAGTGGCTGCGTGATCAGCTCGGCATCATCGCCGGGGCCACCCAGAGCGAACTGCTCGCCAGCCAGGTGGCCGACACCGGCGGGGTGGTGTTCGTGCCCGCCTTCTCCGGACTGTTCGCGCCCTACTGGCGCTCCGACGCCCGCGGCATCATCATCGGCCTGTCGCGCTACAGCACCAACGCCCACATCGCCCGGGCCACGCTGGAGGCCATCGGCTACCAGACCCGCGACGTGGTGGAGGCCATGGAGGCCGACTCGGGGGTCAAACTCGACACCCTGCGGGTGGACGGCGGCATCACCGCCAACGAACTGTGCATGCGGTTGCAGTCCGACATCCTCGGAGTTCCGGTGTCGCGCCCCGTGGTTCGCGAGACCACCGCGCTCGGCGCGGCCTACGCCGCCGGGCTCGCGGTCGGATTCTGGAGCAGCACCGACGAACTCGTCCGCAACTGGCACGAGGACAAGCGCTGGGAACCCACCTGGTCCGAGGAGCAGCGCGAAAAAGGTTACGGCCGTTGGAAGAAGGCCGTGGCGCGCACCCTCGACTGGGTCGATCTCGACGACTGATCCCCGGCCCCCACAAGACTTATCACCCTGGAGAACAAGGAGATTCCCGTGTCTGCACGCTTGGATCGCGCCTACCGCGACGACGCCATCGCGCACCTGGAGGACACCGAGATCGACGTCCTCGTGGTCGGCGGCGGCATCGTCGGCGCCGGGGCCGCCCTGGACGCCGCCGCCCGCGGCCTGAACGTCACCCTGGTGGAGGCCCGCGACTGGGCGGCCGGTACCTCCAGCCGCTCCAGCAAGCTCATCCACGGCGGGCTGCGCTACCTGGAACAGCTCGACTTCGCGCTGGTGCGTGAGGCTTTGAAGGAACGCGGCCTGCTGCTGAACAAGATCGCACCGCATCTGGTGCACCCGGTCTCGTTCCTGTTCCCGCTCCAGCATCGGGTCTGGGAGCGCGCCTACATCGGCGCGGGCGTCGCCCTCTACGACACCCTCGGCGGCGCGCGGGCAGTGCCCATGCACAAGCACCTGACCCGTTCCGGCGCACTGGAATTGGCCCCGGCGCTCAAGGACGACGCGCTCACCGGCGCGATCCGCTACTACGACGCCCAGGTCGACGACGCCCGCTACGTCATGACGCTGGCCCGCACCGCCGCCAAGCACGGCGCGACCGTGCTCACCCGCACCCGGGTGACCGGCCTGCTGCGCGAGGGGCAGCGCGTGATCGGCGCGACCGTCATGGATCTGGAGACCGGCCGCGAATACAACGTGCGCGCCCGCAGCGTCATCTCCGCCACCGGCGTGTGGACCGACGAGATGAACCGGATGACCGGCGTGGACTTCCCGTTCCACGTGCGCATGTCCAAGGGCGTGCACATCATGGTGCCGCGCGAGCGGCTGAACATGGACACCGGCATCATCATGCGCACCGAGAAGAGCGTGCTGTTCGTGATCCCGTGGGAGCAGCACTGGATCATCGGCACCACCGACACCGACTGGGCCTTCGACAAGGACCACCCGGCCGCCAGCGCGGCGGATGTGCGCTACATCCTCGACCACGTCAACACCCTGCTGAAGGAACCGCTCACCGAGGACGACATCGTCGGCACCTACGCCGGGCTGCGTCCGCTGCTCTCGGGCGCCTCCTCGGACACGTCCAAGCTGTCGCGGGAGCACGCGGTGGCCGAGCCGGTGCCGGGCCTGTTCGTCATCGCGGGCGGCAAGTACACCACCTACCGGGTGATGGCCGCCGACGTGGTGAACGCCGCGGTCGAGGGGCTCGGCAGCGGTGTCGCCGACTCGGTGACCGAGCATCTGCCGCTGCTCGGCGCGGCCGGATACCAGGAGATGCTGGCCGATATCCCGGGCGTCGCCAAGGACGCGGGCCTGCCGGTGCAGACCGTCGAGCACCTGCTGGGCCGCTACGGCGCGGTGGCCAAGGATCTGTTCGAGCTCATCGCCCGCGATCCCGCACTGCGCCACCCGATTCCGGGCGCGGAGGACTACATCGGCGCGGAGGCCGTCTACTCGGCCACCCACGAGGGCGCGCTGCATCTCGACGACATCCTGACCCGCCGCACCCGCATCTCCATCGAGGTGGCCGACCGCGGTCTCCGCGCCGCCGCCGCGATCGCCGAACTGGTGGCCCCGCACCTGGGTTGGGACGCCGAGCGGACCAGCGCGGAGGTCAACCGCTACAACGACCGGGTGCACGCGGAGCTGGCCGCCAACGAAGCCCGCGACGACGAGTCCGCGAACGCCGCCCGGCTGGTGGCCGCCCGCTGATCGGCCGCCGCCGTACCCCTTCACGCCGCGCCGCCCGCGCCGCGGGGGAGGCGGGGGCCAAA
>NZ_JASCXP010000012.1:0-40916 GCF_030010695.1 Nocardia sp. CC201C | reverse complement strand
GGCGAACCTCTCTCGTATTCGACATTTCCCTGGTGGGCGATCCTAGCGATGGGTTGCAACCATCGAACAGACGGCACTTTCGTTATCTGTCACCATGTTCGGCGTGGTGGCTTGTGGCCGTCCGACGCTGGAGAGTTCGTCAGCCCCTTGTCAGTGAATCCGTCAGCGTGGTGAGTCAAAGTCGGGTTGTTTATGAGACATCCGTCGAGGCTCAGGGCGATATTGGAGTAGCTGTGACAGCGCAAGATTTCCTGTTGGAGTGCATCGCCGATTCATGGCTGGGTGGGCAGAAGGAAGGACTGTCCGCGGATACGCCGCTGTTGGAGTTGAACATCATCTCTTCTGCCGAAGTATTCGATCTGGTGCATGCCATACAGATGGAGTTCGGAATTTCGATTCCACTGCAGGAGGTCAGGCCGGACAACTTTCGGTCTGTCGCGGTGATCGCTGATCTGATCGAACGTTTTCGCGGGAACTAGGGGAATTCGATGACTGAAACGACGGCGACAGTGAAATCGGTGTCCGAGGTGGTCATCGCGACAGCGATGCGGCACACGCACTACAACCGCGACCAGCTGGATACCTCGGCGGATCTCGAAGGGGAGCTCGGGATCGACTCCGTCGTGCTCATCGGAATCATCGGTGACGCGGCGAAGCAATTGGCCCTGCCTCCCAATCTCACCTCCGATATCTCGGTCACCACTCTGGGTGCGCTGATCGTAGAGCTGGAAGCCTATGTCGCCGGTGCGGTCATCCAGGAGCCACTCGCGGATCTCGGCGCGCTGCCCCTAGCGGATCCGGAATTGGCGGTCGGAGAGCTGGATCCGACCGAGCCAGCCGGGATCGGGACGTGGGATGGGCGTTCGATGCGTGACTTCCTCACCAGCGACGAACGTAATCTGTTCGCGAAAACCGCGGAGTTCGCCGCACATCGCCGCGCCCGTGAGGCGGAGCATCTGTACTGGTACGGCATGCCGTTGCAGTCGCGATGCACCAACCGGGCCAGGATCTACGACGAAATCACCGGCCGTACACGCGAATTCCTCATGTTCGGCTCCAACAACTACCTCGGCCTGGCCAACCACCCCCAGGTTGTCGATGCGATCTGCTCCGCTACCAGGGAATTTGGTGCCACCAACACCGGGTGTCGCATTATCGGCGGCACCAACCACCTGCACAAGGAACTCGAACGCCGGCTCGCCGTGTTCAAGGGTCGTGAGGCCGCCATCGTGTACCCGGGCGGCTACAGCGCCAACCTCGGTGCCATCTCGGCTCTGGTCGGCTCCAAGGACGCGGTCATCGTGGACAAGCTCAATCACATGAGCATCGTCGATGGCTGGAAGCTGTCGGGCGGGCTGCGCCGGATCTACCGGCACAACGATATGGCGCATCTCGAGAGTGTCCTGGATGTGTGTGCCGAGCATGCCCGCGGGATGTTGATCGTCACCGACGGGGTGTTCAGCATGCACGGTGACATCTGCGAGTTGCCCCAGATCATCCGGCTGGCCCAGCGCTACGGCGCGCGGGTACTGGTCGACGACGCGCACGCCACCGGGGTTCTCGGTGCCCGGGGTACAGGTACCGCCGAGCACTTCGGCTTGAAGAACGAGGTCGATCTGGAACTCGGCACCATGAGCAAGACCCTCGCAGGCATGGGTGGATTCGTCGTCGGCGACGAGGACGTGATCGATTACCTGCGCTTCTACTCGAATTCGTACGTGTTCGCCGCGACCATCCCCACTGGTGTCGCGGCCGGGTTGATCGCCTCGATCGATGTGATCGAACGCGAACCGGAACGAATCACGGTGCTGTGGAACAATATTCGCAGCCTGACCGGATACCTCACCGACGCCGGCTTCGATCTGGAACGTAGCCGGAGCGCGATTGTGCCGATCGTCATCGGCAACGAGCGCAAAGCGATGGAGATGGGACGCGCTGTGCGGGCGCGTGGCTTGTTCTGTCAGACCGTGGTCTTCCCGGGGGTGCCGCTCGGTGAGGCACGCTTGCGTGTCAGCGTGACCTCCGAGCACACGCCGGAGGATCTGGCGTTGGCGGCGCAGATCTTCATCGACGCGGGGCGGGAAACCGGAGTACTGGAATGAGCGACCGCGTCATCTGCCTGCCGGATATCGTCTCCGACGAGCATGCGGCCCGTCCGGCATTGCTCGGAAGGACCACAGTCACCTACGGCGAACTCGCGACCGCGGTGCATGCGGTGGGCTACCGGCTGCGCGAACTCGGTGCGGCCTTGGGGGACCGGGTAGCCATCTGGATGGACAAACGCCCAGAATTCGTTCAGGCGATACTGGGCGCACTGCATGTCGGGTGCGCGTACGTCGCCGTCGACGGTGCCCATCCGGCGAGTCGAGTGCGGGCGGTCGTCGCGGACACCGAGCCGATCCTCCTCGTCACCGATGAGCGCCATCTGGCGCACGTAGCGAAGCTGGACCTGCCGGACTCCGTCCGCACCGTGGTGGTGGTCGGCAGCGCGGACGACGCGGGGACGCCAGAACGGACGGTCACCTGGACTGATTTCGTCGGTGGCGTCGGGGAAGTCCACGTGCGACGAGCGGTGCTGGCACCGTCGCACCTCGCTGCGATCTTGTACACCTCCGGGTCGACGGGACCGCCGAAGGGCGTCCAGATCTCTCATCGCAATCTCGGCGTGTTCATCGACTGGGCCTGCGCCGAGCTGGATCTGGATGCGACGGACGTCTTCGCCAACCATGCGTCGTTCAACTTCGATCTCAGCACATTCGACCTGTTCGCCGCTATTTCGGTGGGTGCGGCGATGTGGATCATCGAGGACGCGGAGGCTCGGGATCCGGTGGCGCTCGCCAACGGGATTCGCGAACACGGTGTCACCGTGTGGTACTCGGTGCCGTCGATCCTGACTCTGCTGACCACGTGCGGTGCGTTGACGCCTGCGGTGGTCGGCACCCTGCGCTACGTGCTTTTCGCTGGTGAGGTTTATCCGAAGCCGCGGCTCGCGGAACTAGCAGCACTGCTGCACGAGAGCGCTCAACTCTACAACCTATACGGGCCTACCGAGACGAACGTATGTACCTACCACCGGGTCACCGCACAGGATCTGAGTTGTGACGAGCCGTTGTCTCTCGGACGCCCGGTCGGCGACGCCTCATTGCTGATCGTCGACGAGCACGGACTACCGATCGACGGGCCGGATGGGTTCGGCGAGCTGGTGGTCGAAGGCAGCTGCGTCACCCCCGGATACTGGGGTCGGGAGCGGGAACCGATGGCGGAGCAGCATCGGCAACGCCGCCACCCGACCGGTGACCTGGTGAGCTGCGTCGACGGTCAGATCATCTATCGCGGACGCAAGGACAGGATGGTCAAACTGTCCGGTTACCGTACCGAGCTGGGAGAGATCGAATCGGTGCTCGTGCGGCATCCCGCGATCGATGAGGCAGCGGTTGTCGTCGCCGGGGAGGGTCCGACGGCGCGGCTGACGGCCTTCTACACGGTTCGATCCGACGCGTCGGATCTGACGCTGATCGACCTGAAGAGTTACTGTGCCGAGCACCTACCGCGGTACATGTTGCCGCGCAAGGCTATCCGGGTCGAGACATTGCCGCGCAATGCGAACGGCAAGATCGACTACAGGCGCCTCGGCGAGTGAGCGAAGCCATGCGAAAGGATCCGCTCGAACTCCGTGAACCTCGGCCGCCGCGGACTACGGGCGATCGATGGTTCGCTGGGTCCGCCGGCAGCGGGGCGGCGATCCGGCTGGTGTGCTTCGCTCATGCGGGCGGTACGCCGTCGCTGTTCCGGGACTGGTCGGCCCATCTCGGCCCCGATCTACTCGTCGCGCCGGTGTTGTTGCCCGGACGCGGAATTCGTCTGTCGGAGCCGGCATGGACGGATATCGGGATGCTGGCTCGCGAGGTTGCCACGGCGCTCGTCGAACAGGCCGCTCCCGGCCGCTATGCGATGTTCGGGCACAGCATGGGTGCGCTGCTGGCCTACGAGGTCGCCTGCGTCCTCCGCGATCGGGGTGCGCCCGCGCCGGAGCACCTTTTCGTCTCGGGCAGCCGGGCGCCGCATCTCTATGGGACTCCGCTCGGTGCCGAACTGCCCGATGACAGGCTGCTGGCTTGGGTTCGTGCGCTCAACGGGTCGCATTCCGGTGCGAGATCGTATTTCGACCGCCGCCTGCCGACATTGCGCGCGGACCTGCGTGCGTGCGAGAACTATCACCCGCGACCTCGGCCACCGCTCGATTGTTCACTGACCATCTTCTCGGCCGCGGGCGATCTCGTCGTCGACACGGAGCACAGCGACCAGTGGTTGTCGTACACCACCGGCCCGGTGCGGCGCAGTCATTTTCCGGGAGGTCATTTCTATCTCGCTGGTCCGCACCGGTTCAGGTTGCTCCACGAGATACGAGACGAACTCGCCCGCCACACCACCGCTCTCGGATCGACGGTCCCACCGGCGATCGCCGAAGGATAACCACCCATGAAGTTCTCCACCTTGACCAAAGTCAACTCCGCGGGCAGCTTGCCGTTGTTGCTGTCGCTGGCAAGGAGTTTCGCCACCCCGCTCTACCGCGCCAGCTTCCTCGTCGCGGCACTGGACCAGGGCGTCCTGCGACACCTCGCCGGAGGCCCTTGCGACGTCGAGGCACTCGCGGAGGCCCTCGGGATCGGCGGTGATCGACGGCTGCTGCGTGCCTGGCTGGACCTGGGGGTGCGGCTCGGCGAGCTCGGTGTCGCCGATGGCCGCTATCGTCTGGCGAGCCGTCGGGCCAGGGCGTTGGCTCGGCCGCGCAATGACGCGGTCGCCGCCGCCTTGGAAGAGCTGGTGCGGTTTCATCTGCCGGTGCTGCTGAACGGGCCCGCCATGGTGCGTAGCGGCGACAGACTGACCATGTCGGATCAGGACGGCTCGATCATCGCCCGTTCCAGCCGGATCGTGCAGCCGTTCATCGAGGAGGCGGTGAGTGGCGTGCTGGGTCGTACCGGCCCGGTTCGGCTCCTCGAGATCGGATGCGGCAGTGGAGCGTATGTCCGGCACGCCGCCGCTATCAATCCCGAGCTGACAGCTGTCGCCATCGACTACCAGGACGAGGTCGCCGCGGCGGCCGCGGCCAATATGACGGAGTGGGGATTGGCGGAACGCGTCGAGATCGGACAGGCCGATATAAGGGAGTTCGGCTCGTCGGAACTCTTCGATATCGTCACGATGCACAACAATATCTACTACTTCCCGGCAGCAGAACGCGCCGAGCTGCTCGCGCGCGTGCGCTCGATGCTGAAGACCGGCGGGCGACTGCTGATCACCAGCGCGTGCAAGGGCGGCAATCTCAGTACCGAAGTGCTCGGCCTGTGGTTCGAGTTCGCAGACTTCGGTGGTCCGCTTCCCGATTCCGCGGGGTTGGCACAGCAGCTGCGTGACGCGGGCTTCGCCGATGTCGAAGTGCGCCGCCTGATACCCGGCGAGCAGTTCTGCTCCTTCCTCGGCCGCAATCCGTCATCGCACACCGACGCCGAGGAGCGCCTGTCATGACAGCCACCCCCGAGAGCCTGCACAACCTGATCGTCGTACTCGGCGAATCACCGGCTGCCTCCCCGGAATCGTTGGGCGGCAAAGGCGCTCGACTCGACGAGATGCTCAGGGCCGGACTGCCCGTACCGCCGGCCGTCTGTCTCACCGCCGATCTGTTCGAACGTTTCCAGCGGGAGATCGGTCTCGACGCCCAGGCGCTGGCGGCCGATCCCGAGGTCCTCCGACAACGGGTGCTGACCGCCGAGATTCCCTCGGAGATCAGCGATGCCATCCTCGACGCCTATGCGGCACTCGGAGCGCGGCACGTCGCGGTGCGGTCCTCGGCCTGCCGAGAGGATTCGGTCTCGCAATCGTTCGCCGGACAACACGACACCGTGTTGGATATCTCCAGCGCCGCGGATGTTCTCGATGCTGTGAAGGTGTGCTGGGCCTCGCTGTGGTCGGATCGCGCGGCTGTCTATCGCGGTTCCGGAAATGCCGGCTCGATCGCCGTGATCATCCAGCAGATGGTCCACGCTGACGCCGCCGGTGTGCTGTTCACCCGTGATCCGATCAGCGGGCGCACCGACCGTTTCGTGGTCGACGCGGTGTGGGGTCTTGGTGAGGGGCTCGTCTCGGGACGGGTGAGCGCCGACTCGTTCATCGTGGATCCGGCAGAGCCGCACGTGATAGACCAGAACATCCGCTACAAGGTCACCCAGGCCGTGTCGGTGGCACCGGGCATCGTGGAGTTGGTCAAGGTGGCCGAGAAACTACGCGGCGTCGCCTGTCTGTCGCACGCGCAATTGGTCTCACTCGCCGCACTGGCGGTGCGGGTACGCGAGCAGTACGGTTCCGAGCAGGACATCGAGTGGGCAGTACAAGGCGGAGCGCTCTATCTGCTTCAGGCCCGGCCCATCACCGTGGATACTCCGAAACCCCTGCGGCGCAGCCCCTATCGCGACCCCCAACCCGATGCGATACAGCGGAACACCCTGTGGTCGAGGATGGATATCGGCGAGATCTTCACCGGAATCATGACCCCGCTGGGCATCTCGTTCTCCGAGTACTACCAGTACAACGTCCACAGCGATTGTGTTCGTGCGACCGGCGTGCGCGATACCGGCGATATCGCCGTGCAGATGGGGTATCTCCAGGGCTATGTATATCTGAATGTCTCCTATACCAGCTATCTGCTCAGCCAGAGTCTGGCGACCAAGGACGAGGAGCGGATCACCGCACGCTTCGCGAGCGAGGATGTCGACCGTGCCGCCTACCGAAATCCCTTCGGCAGCTACCGAACCGGTATCCGTACGGCCAGATCGACAGCGTTCTGGGGCAGGGCGACGGTGGCCGAGCTGCGAGACATGCGTCGCCGCGCGGACCGTATGGTCGCCGCACGGGTCCGTGAATTCGACCGTGCCCGCGGCATCGACCTGACCGTGCTTGAGCTGTCCGCGCTCCGTGCCGAGATGCAGCGCCGGCTGGGGTTCCTCCACGACATGCACGTCGGCTACATGCCGTACTTCATCAACGCCTTCACACTGTACGGCGCCCTCGAGGCGATGTGCGGTTCCTGGCTCGGCGCCGCCGGGGACCACTTGCAGAATCGGGTGAAAGCCGATATGTCGAACCTGCGCACCGTGGCGTCCGCGCGTGAAGTGTGGGAGTTGGCGCGGATCGTACGCCAGCGTCCGAGAGTGCTGCGGATCATCATGTCCGGACCTGCGGGCGATGTGGTCGAACGACTGCGGGCCGACCGGGTGGGCAGGACGTTCTGGAAGACGCACATGGAGCCGTTTCTTCGGGAGAACGGCGCGCGGGCCCAGCAGGAGATGGAACTCACCCATCCGCGCTGGATCGATGATCTGTCGTACGTGGTCAAGATGATTCGGCGCTACGCCGAGGACGGGTTCTCGTTCGATGACGCCATCGAATCCGCTCCCGACCCGCGCTCCGGCGAGGTGGACGAGGCCGTGCGCCGGCTGCCGTGGATCAAACGTCGTGCGCTGAGATCCGCGATCTCGATGTATGAGCAGTGCAGCTCCCTGCGGGAGGTCGCACGCATGTCGATGATCACGTCGGTGTGGCTGGTTCGAGAGATCGTCTACGAGGTCGGCGCACGGTTGGTAACGATGGGGGTTCTGCGCTCCCTTGACGAGGTCGCCTATCTGAACTTCACCGATGTCCTGCGCTACTTGGCGGGTGCGGAGGACGCGCGCGATATCTTCACCCGCCCCGCGATCGACGAAGCCCGTCGCACCTTCCAGAACTACGCCCGGATGCCAGCTCCGCCGATGAGTTTCGTCGGGGAATGGGACCCTGCCCGATCCGTGCGTTCGGTCCCGGACGGAGCCGCCCTCGAAGGACTCGGGGTCAGCCCCGGTACCGCCATCGGGCGAGCCCGTGTCGTGGAGGACCTGGTCTGGCAGGCCGATGAATTCCAGCCCGGCGAGATCCTGGTGACGCAGTACACCGATTCCTCTTGGACCCCGCTGTTCGCGATCGCGGGCGGCATTGTCACCGATATCGGATCGATGCTGTCGCACTCGGCGATCGTGTCGCGGGAGTTCCAGCTGCCGTCGGTGGTCAACGCGAAATTCGCCACCGCCGCGATCAAAACCGGCGACCTGATCATGGTCGATGGCGACCGCGGTGTGGTCGAGTTCGTGGAGGGGTGAGGTGATGGTGAACGATCCCATCGCCATCGTCGGAGTGGCGGGACTCTACCCGGCCGCCCGCGGTACAGCGGATCTGTGGCAGCTGTTCACTACCGCTGAAACCGACACCGCGCCCGTGGATTTGGACGACCTCGACATCGACGTCACGACGTTCCGCATTCCGCCGGTCCAGCGCGGATCGATCAGCAGGATGCAGATCCTCATGGCCGAGGCCGCCCGGCAATGCCTGGCCGACGCCGGACATCCGGACCGGCCGCTTCCACGCGAACGTACCGATGTTGTGGTGGGGACCTGTTTCGGGCTCGATCGCCAGTACGCGAATGCCTTGCGGATCGACAGCGCCCGCTATGGCCGCGAACTCGAGCGGGCGGCGGAGAACGACCTCGACGATCGGGCTCGTCGCGTCGCCGGTCGGCTGTCCGGTGAACTGCGCAGCCGACTCGGGCGTCACCTCGGCGCTTCGCGCCACGACCGGGTCGGCGAGATGGCGAGCACGATTCCGGCGCGGATCGCGGCGAGCTTCCAACTCCTCGGCCGCACGATCGCAGTGGAATGCGCCGATGCGACCTCGTTCGTGGCCCTGGAGACCGCTGTGACGAATCTTCGCGCGGGCGCCGCCGACGCGGTCCTGGTGGTGACCGGCCAGCGTCGGGACGGCTCGCTCATCGACGAGGCGTTGTCCGCGAAGGGGTTCGGTTCGAGCCGCGATGAGAGTTTCACATTGTCCGATGGGGTCGGTGCACTGCTGCTCAAACGGCAATCAACCGCCGTGTCCGACGGTGACCGCGTCTACGCGTCGATACTCGAATGCGCTCTGCGCCGCGAATCGCACCATGGTGCCTTCCGATACTCCACGGCGACGGCCGAGCGTTATGCGCTCGCCGCGCATTGTCATTCGGTCAGCTCGGTCGAACCCGCAGCGGTGCGCTATGTCGATACCGTGGGACCGGGCATCGCGGCAGTAGCGGCGGCCGATGCCAAAGGCTTCGGCCAGATATTCGGTGACGACGCATTCGACGCGATGGTGTTCGGCAGCGCCGTCGAGCAGCTCGGACACACCTTCGCCAATGCGGGTGTCGCCGCAGTCACCAAAGCCGCATTGGCGCTGTCCCACCGAACGGTACCGCGACACCGGACCCGGTTCGCCGATTCGGCGGATACCGGGCCGCGCACCACTCACGATGGTGAGACGTGGCCTGCCGAGCCGAAATCCGGGTCCCGGTATGCGGTCGTATGCGGCTCGGGACTGAGTGGCACGCTCGGATACCTGCTACTCGAAGGCCATCGTGAGCCGAGCGTGGTGACCGCTGCGCGCGGTCGGCCGACGATGAGTACCGAACCCATCGCGATAGTCGGTCTCGGCGGGGCGTTCGCCGGATCCGCGAACGCGGCGAACTTCTGGGACAACTGCCGGTCAGGTCGGGGCGGTATAGGTCCGGTACCCGAGACCGTATTCGATCGGGACCTGTACTTCGCGCCGGGGGAAGTCACGCTCACGCACAGCTACTCCGAGATCGGTGCGGCAATGCGCATACCAGATCATCCGCCACCGGCGACGCATGTCTCCGCGCGTCGCCATGCGGCCATGGACCCCGCCCAGCGCGTCGCGCTGTCGGTAGCCGACGAAGCGCTCGCCCGGTACGGGCGGACGGCCGCGCTACGCGAACGGGCCGGTCTTGTGGCGATCGGGAGCACGCTATGTCTGTCGACGGAGCGCAGGCAAGCGAGCGAGCGCTCGTTCTGGGAACTGGAATCAGCCGCGGCTGGTATCGCGGCACTCACGGACCTGCCTCTGACCGTCCATACCCGCATTCTCGATCGCGCCCGTAGCAGCTATACCGCTGATCCGGATCCGCTCGAGCTCACAGATCTGGATGGCTGGCTCGCCAGCGGCGTCGCGGGTGCCATCGCGAGCGCGTTTCGGCTGCGAGCCGTCCCCGTGGCTGTCGAGGCCGCATGTGCGTCCGCCCTCGCGGCGCTCGATATATCGGTCAATGCCCTGCGGATGGGTCGTGCGGATTTCGCTATTTCGGGCGGCGTCGAACTGGCGTGCACTCCCAGAGATCTGGTGCTGTGTTCGGCACTGGGGCTGCTGTCCCAGACGAGGATCACCCCCTTCGACATCCGGGCCGACGGATTCAGTCCTGGTGACGGCTGTGCGTTGTTTCTGCTCAAGAGACTCTCCGACGCACGGCGCGACGGTGACGAGATATTCGGGCTGATCCGTGGAGTCGGTGCGAGCAATGACGCGAAGTCCTTGATAGCGCCCGACGTCGACGGCCAGGTCCGAGCCATGCGCGCGGCGTACGCGCAGGTGGATTACGAACCCGCCACCGTGGACTATCTCGAGGCGCACGGGACGGGGACCCACGTCGGCGACCGAGTCGAGATCGCCGCAGCGGCAACCGTTTACGGTGCATCGCAGCGTACTCGGCCGCTGGTGATCGGCTCGGTGAAGGCTCTGGTCGGGCACACCTTCGCGGCAGCGGGCGGTGCGGGATTGCTGCACGCGCTGCAGGCGATGCGCGCGGGCGTATACCCACACAACCCACACCTGACGACGGTGAACCCGGATCTGCCATTGCGAGCCATCCCCGCGGTGTTGCCGCGGGAGCCGACCGCGTGGCCGCGGGAGCCGGACCGTCCGCGCCGGGCCGGCGTGAGTTCGTTCGGCACCGGAGGCATCAACTATCACCTTCTCCTCGAGGAATACAGGCAAGGCTGAGCCGGATGAACTTCGATCTACCCGCCGACACCGAGGCGATGTGCGCGGCGCTGACCGCGTTCGCGCGCCGCGACCTCGGTGGCACCGGAACCTTCGTCGCCGAGGACTTCCGACACCGTTGGCAGCTCGCGGGAAGGCAGGGGATTCTCGGTGCGACGGTGCCCGAGCAGTACGGCGGCAGCGGCCTGGACGCAGTGTCGGCGGTCGCGCTGATGGAAGCCCTCGGAGCCGGTGCCACCGATACGGGCTTCGGCTTCTCCGTGGCAGCACACCTGTTCGCCTGCCTGATGCCCATCGTCGAGTTCGGCACCCCCGAGCAGCAAGAGCGGTGGTTACCTCGATTGAGCTCCGGTGAATTGATCGCGGCACACGCCATCACCGAACCCGAGGCCGGTTCCGACATCTTCGCGATGCGCACCACCGCCGAACTACGCGGCGACGAGTACGTACTCGACGGTGTCAAGGCGTTCGCCACCAACGGTCCGGTCGCCGATGTGTTCATCGTGCAGACTGTCACCGCTCCCGGAGGTGGATTCTTCGGTCTGACCAGCTTCATCGTCGAGGCTGGAACACCGGGCCTGTCCGCGGGTCCCCCCTATGACAAGGTCGGCTTGCGCGGCTCACCGACGGGTGAGGTGCACCTGGCCGACGTCCGTGTGCCCCTGGATTGTGTGCTCGGTGGCCCTGGCGCGGGTGCGGCAGTGTTCGCCGGTTCCATGAAATGGGAGCGCACCTGCCTGTTCGGCGTCTATCTCGGCGCAATGCGGCGGGTGCTCGACAGCACCATCGAATTCGCGGGCGAGCGCGTGCAATTCGGTGCACCCATCGGTGATTTCCAAGCGGTCAGTCATCGGATCGTCGATATGGTGATGCGACTCGAGTCCGCGCGCCTGCTGCTTTTCAAGGCGGCTGCGGACCTGGCCGATGGCGGCAACAGCGAAGTGTGGTCGGGGTTGGCGAAGATCGCGGTCAGCGAGGCGGCGGTGCAACTGGGACTCGACGCCATCGGGGTGCGCGGCGGCCTCGGCGTCACCGAAGGCGAAGCCGAAGCCCTGCTTCGGGACGCACTGCCCTCACGAATCTTCTCTGGCACGAATGAGATTCAGAAGAACAACGTAGCGCGCGCATTGGGGTTGGGCCGACGTGCACCGGCCCGGCGACGCTGAAAGGAAGCTGATCCATGCAGGTCATCGTCCATCTCATCGAACTCCACTCCGGCATCGATCCGGCCGCCTTCGAACACTGGGTACGCACAGTCGATTACGCCACCTGCCCCCAGCTTCCCAGTGTGCGCGCGTTCAGTGTGCAGCGTGCGGACGACGCTGTGGGGGAACCCCGGCACTATTTCGAGATCATCCAGGTGACCAGTCGGGCCGACTTCGAAGCCGATATGCGCACCCCGGCTTTCGCCGAGCTGGTGAGCGCCTTCGACACGATGGCGTCGGTGGTGCGGGAGTTCGCCGGGGTACGGCTGGACCCCGGCTACTCGGCTACCTGATTCCGTTCCAGCTCTGGTCAGTTCGCGTCGACGACGGCCTGTGTGGCGTGCTCCGGTGCACGATTGCCGCTCTTCGGCGCTCGATTGCCGAAGCGGGGGAGCGTCCGGTCCAGACCGGCGGGCAGCCACCAGTTCCAGTCGCCGAACAGTTTGAGCAGTGCCGGGACCAGGACGAGGCGCACCAGGGTCGCATCGATGGCGATGGCTATGGCCAACGAGAACCCGAACTGTTTCAGCTCCGGGACCGGGGCGATGAGGAAGCTACCGAATACCGCGACCATGATCGCTGCCGCCGCCGTGATCGGACGCGCCGTGTGCTCGATACCCACCGCGATAGCCGAATCGGTGTCGTGTCCGTTCTCCCAGGCTTCCTGGATGCGGCGGATGAGGAAAACCTCGTAATCCATCGACAATCCGAACAGCAGCACGAACACCGTGAGGGGGATATAGACCTGCAGGAAACCTGGGCTGGTGAAGCCGAGTACACCTGCACCGTGACCCCATTGGAACACCGCCACCGTAAGGCCGATGGCCGCGGCGGTCGCGAGCAGATTCATCAGGACGGCTTTCACCGGTAAGGCGACACTGCGGAATATCACCAGCAAGAACAGCAGCGACATGCCGAGCACCAACGTGACGACCCAGGGCAGCTTCCGCGTGGTCTCATCGGACAGATCGACGAATCCCGCCGTCGCGCCACCGACCAGGACCTGTGTGTCCGGCATGGCCTCGGCCAGGTCATCGCGAATGTGCCGGACCAGAGCGATCGCATCGGTCGAGTCGATGGCGACGACCGGTACCACGTTGAGCAGGATCCGGTCGTTGTTGACCAGTGTTTCGATGTCGTCGACACGCTGGTCGTCGGCCAGAGTGGCCGCCAAGCGGTGGGCTTGCTGTCGGCCGGAGTCGTCGAGCGCGGTGTCGCCGGATCCGGTGAGGACAACCTGAATCGGGGATACCGCACCGGATGAGAAGGAACGGTCGAGGATGAGCTGCGCCTCCGCGGTGGGCTGGTCACCCAGGGACGCCGTACCGAGATCGATACCGTAGCGCAGACTCCCGATCGGCAGTGCGGCCAGTACCAGGACCGTACTCGCCGCCGTCGCGAACAGGACGGGGCGACGCATCACCAGTCGCGCCCATCGTGCCCACATTCCTTGTGTCGCAGCGGAATCCGAACGCACGTCGGCGGGGCGCCAACGGACGGGGAGCTGCCACTTGTTCACCCGGGGGCCGAGGACCGCCAGCATGGCGGGCAAGAGTGTGAGCGCGGCGATCAGAGTGCAGATCACCGAGACGAGAACGCCGGTACCGACCTCACGGAAGATCGGCGAGTCCATGATGAAGAACGAGCACACCGAGATACCCACCACCACACCGGAGAACGCGATGGTACGTCCCGACGTGGTGACGGCGACGTCGGTGACCTCGGCGATCAGCGCCGGATCGGACTCGGTGATACGGCGACGAGCAAGTTCTTCGCGGAATCGACTGACGATGAACATCGCGTAGTCGATGCCGATTCCGGTACCGATCATCGTCACGATGCTGATCAGAAAGGCGTCGAAGGTCAGTCCGAAGCTGAGCAGGTAGAGCACGCCGAAGGTCAGGCTGAGCCCGGCGATGGCGAGCAGCAGGGGGAGGACAGCGGCCAACACCGCTCCGAATGCCAGCACCATGATCACCAGGGCGAGCGGCAACCCGATCGATTCGGCTTCGGTCGTCGCCGCGGTCTCCACCGTCGTGAGGTCGTTCGTAATCGGCGAGAAGCCCGTCACATTCGCGGTCACGCCGGCGCCACTGGCATCGGCGACAGCCTGCTGCAACGCGGCCGCGCGACCGGGGAGTGAACCGGCGTCACCCTCCAAGCCGACCAGCGCCAGGGCCGCACGTCCGTCGTCGGACACCTGATTCCTCGCGTTCGGATCGAACGGGCCGATAACGGTGACCACTCCGTCCTCCGCACGTGCCGTCGCCAGCACGTTGTCGATGACGGCCCGTCGATCGGGGTCGGTGATCGCGCCCTCGGGACTGTCGAACACGATGACGTCCTGCTCATTGCCGAGGCCGGAGAAGTGGCGCTGAACCAAGGTCGAGGCGCGGGTCGACTCGGCCTGATCCACCCCGTAGTTCGGGGCCTTCAACTGGTCGGCCATGAGCGGAAAAACCGCACCGCAGACGGCGATCAGTATGATCCAGGCCGTAATGACCAAGCGACGGTGGCGTGCCATTCGTGCACCCCAGTGGTGATGTCTCATCCTTTGTCTCTCACTAGTCGGGAATCTCTCACTGGTCGGGATGCGCTGGCTCGTCAGAGCACACGCAGAGAATCGGCCGGATCGCGTCGGGGCGACGGGGGGAATCGTCCCGTCGAGTAGCCGAGGCGCGCAGCGAAGAACACCAGCCCTGACAAGCTGAACTCGGCCTGCAGGCGATTGCGCAGGTCGTCGTGCTGGACGACGATGCTGATCGGGTGCAGCACCAGTCCCGCGTCGGTGACGCGCAGCCAGAAGTCGGTGAGAGCCTCGCCGGCGGCGAGCAACTGTTCGTCGTCGACGGATGGAGTCGGCAGCGTCAGCATGACCACCACCGGGGTCCGCCGGACGATGGCGGCAAGCTGGCGGGCGAGGATCTCCGGGAGTCCGGTGCGGCTCAATGCCCGCATGGTGACGGGAGCCAGCACGATCCGTCGCAGGAGTGTCTGTGGACGAGACATCGGTCCGAAGAGCTGCGTGAAGGTGAATCCGTCACCGAGCTCACGTGCCTCGGCTTCGCTGCGACGGATGAACGAATGGGTCTCCCGCCAGGCTGGCGAATCCGTGAAATCCCGACTCGCATTTCTGGCGACGAACCGGGCGAATCGGCTTCGATCGGACTCGGATGTCAGCAGCCGGACGCTGATCGGCTGGGTACTGTCCGCGCTGGGGCTCTTGAGCGTATCCAACACCTCACGGGGTATGGGCCTGTCCAGATATGGGCCCCGATCGGTGTGGCGCGCCGCCGCGAGATTCCGTAGCCGCGTGAAGGATTCCGCCGGATCGTCGGTGCGCTCGAAACGGGCCAATCGCAGCGGGCGGCGGTCGGTGGGTACGCCGAGCACACCGAGATCGGCGGCGGCCGGGGTGATGACGCCCCGGACCATCCAGCCTTGCGCGGCCATCGCGCGCTCCAGCAGTCGCCAGAACAGCCCGCAGCTCAACTGCATCTCCACGTGATGGGCGGGCAGTGTCACGAGTTCGCGGGTGCGGTCGGCCATGAGCAGCAGGAACTCGCCGTCTGCGTCGGAATCGCCACACAGCGCCACGGCGCGGCGACGGGCCAGGTCACTCACCACGTGGGCCAATGCCCACGGTTGGCAGTTGTGCGAGGAGGGCGATCGCGCAGCGATAGCCGCGGCTGCCGCCAGGGCCTCGTGGAACGAAATACTCACCCGCCGAGGGGAACGCCACATCGTCATACCTGTCTCCCTGCGCTACCAGACGACTGCCAGCGAGTAGTCCGTACCCTCGATCGCCCAGGCGCGGCGTGGCCACCGCAGCCCTCGGGCCCCGTGCCGTAACCGGGGACCGGCCCGCCAGTGAAACGATCCACTCGAGTGCCAGCAGGTGAGCTGGACTTCGCGAGGGTCGATCCGCAAGCCGAATCCGAAGTACTTGAGCACCGCTTCCCGACACGCCCATCGCAGCGGAGTCCCCATCGTGTCGAGCCGTGGTCGCCAGTCGCCGGGCGCTACGGGGAGCGGGGTCCCGAGTTCGGCCACCAGTCGTGGTGCGAAAACGCGGTGGCGCTCGAGGTCGATCCCCACCGGGCCGGAAGTGCACGCGGCGACGGCGAGATGACTACTGTGCGAGATGCTGATCCCCACCGGATAGTCCACCACCGGCATCCCCGTGCGGACCCCTGAATCGACAGTCCGCACCACGATGTCGGCCGTGGCATGGAAAATGTCGAAGTGGCGCTGACAGTGCGCCTGGACCGCGTGCTTGGCCGCCACCCGACCCGCTACCCACTCGGCTTGCCGCCTCGGAATCGGTATCGTGGCCGCGTATGCCGCCTCCGCCTTCGACAAATGCGTTGTGGGGCAGGGTGAATATGTCGGCATGACGGCAACCGTCGGACCTCCGGCAGCATGGAAAATGCGCAACGGTCGCGCGGGATCGAGAATGCTGGCATCGAGTAGCGACATTTCCGAATTCTCCAGTCCGTGAACTTCGCCATTATGTCGGTATCCGCTGACGAGTCCGCTGACGTTCCGCTGACGAATGGTGGCAGTTCACCAATCGGATGCCGCGATTGCGTTATGGTTACGGAAAGTATTGACGCACTGTAGATTTCATGGGTAGCTTGGCTGGCGTTCATCCGAATCGACACAGTAGAACGGTTCGATTCGTGAGGGTTCAGTTCGCTGATCGTTCAATGATCGTTACGTAGGGGCTGGCATGAAGACCTTGTCCATGGATCCTGTTGTCACCGCGTGTAACTGGGTTGATCTCGTTGCCACGCGAGTTCGGCAATTCGGTGACCGCAGGGCATTTACCTTCCTCGCCGCGGATGGCCGAGAATCCGACACTCTCACCTATCGCGATCTCGACCGCCGTGCTCGGGTGATCGCCGATTGCCTCGCCGAACAGTTCAACCGTGGTGACCGCGTGTTGCTGCTGTACCCGGCCGGACTCGACTACGTCACAGCGTTCTTCGGCTGCCTCTATGCCGGAGTCATCGCGGTGCCGATGCCCGAAGCGGCTCGGAACCGGGTCGGGCAGATCGAGGCGGTCGCGCGAGATTGCGTCGCTGTCGCGGTGCTCACCACCTATCAGGGCGTCGTCGAACTCGATTCGCCGGGCACACATCACGCCCTCACCGGCCTGCCTCGAATCGCCACCGACGTTCTCAGGGATGCGCAGGACCCGGCACCGCGGGCGGCGATCGACGGTTCCGCTGTCGCGTACCTGCAGTACACCTCCGGTTCCACGGCCGCGCCCAAAGGCGTGATCATCGATCACGCGATGGCGCTGCATCAAAGCGCCGACATGGCGCACTGCTGGCAGGTCGGGCGGGACGACGTGATCGTGTCGTGGTTGCCACACTTCCATGACTTCGGTCACGTCACCGGTGTGCTGCTGCCCGTCTATGCCGGGTGCAGTGCCGTGCTCATGGCACCGTCGACCTTCGTCAAGAACCCGGTGCGTTGGCTCGAAGCCATCACCACATACCGTGGAACACACAGCGGTGCACCGAATTTCGCGCTCGATCTGTGTGTCGACAAGACCACGCCTCAGCAGCGCGCCGAGCTGGATCTCAGCAGCTGGCGGGCATTGAGCAATGGCGCTGAGCCGGTGCGCAAGGCATCGCTCGACCGCTTCCATGCCACGTTCGCGCCGTCCGGTCTCAGCGCGACCGCGCTCACCCCCGGATACGGTCTTGCCGAGGCGACGCTGAAGGTCACGTGTAGCAATGTGCGTGGCAGGCACGTGGCGGTGCGATTCGACCGCCAAGCCCTCGGCCTCGGAAAGGCGGAGCCGAGCGGGGCAGAAGACGGCATCGACCTCGTCGGCCTCGGCGTCACCGCGTTGTCCACCGAGTTGGCCATCGTCGATCCGGCCACGGCGTTTCGCCTGCCCGATGGCCGCGTTGGTGAGATCTGGGTATCCGGACCCGCCGTGTCGCCCGGCTATTGGCAGCGTCCCGCGGACACCGCGCAGACCTTCGGGGTCAGGATCGAGGGAGACACCAGGGACTGGTTGCGGACCGGCGACCTCGGATTCGTACACGCGGGTGAGATGTTCATCTGCGGTCGTGTGAAGAACATGATGATCGTCAATGGGGTGAACTACTACCTCGAAGATCTCGAGGGCACTCTCGCCGACGGTCACGACGGGCTGCGGGCCGGCGGTGTGCTCGCATTCGGCATATCGAAGGGCGGGCAGGAGAAGCTAGTGCTGGTCGCCGAACACCGGCCCGACAGTGGTGTCGACCCGGGCGAGTTGACCCGGGCGATGTCCGACCTCGTGGCGCGGCGTCACGGCATCGTCGCCGAGTCGGTCGTTCTCATCGCGCCCGGGACGATTCCGCGCACCACCAGCGGAAAGCTGCGCCGCCAACAGTGCCGCAACGACTTTCAGGCCGGTCGGCTGTCAGAGATATATCGCTGGGAAGGCAAGAAGACAATGACGGAAACCACCGAGAACCAGGTGCCGGGTCCATCCGGCTCCACCATGACCGAGCTCGTGCGGCTCGGTCTGATCGAACAAGTACGGGCCTGGATGGCCGACCGTCCCGGCCCCGACCAGCCGGTCCTGGATCTGAGCCGATCACTCATCGATCACGGTCTCGGCTCGGTGGACCAGATCGATCTGCATGAAAGCCTCGAGACGTGGGCGGGGCAGCGCTTCGCTCCGGAACTGCTCTGGGAGTCGGCGACCGTCGAGGACATGGTGCGGGCGATCGCCGACACCCTGAGCACCGTGACCGAGGGTGGGCGATGAGGCTTCGTTCGGTGGCGGCCGGCCTGCCGTCGCGTACCGTCACCAATGCCGACATCCTCGGCATGGTCGCCGGGCAGAGTTCGGCCTGCTTCGACGGTGATCTCGACGACACACTGCGCAAAATAGACTCCTATCTGCGCTATACGGGCTCGAACGAGCGGCGCTGGCTCGACGCGGGGGAGCGACCGCTCGATCTACTGGCGGACGCCGCGGCGACCGCACTGGATCAAGCGGACGTGCACGCGAGTGAGGTCGACCTACTGATCTACACCGGTATCGGCCGGGGCTTCATCGAGCCGGGCGGCGCCTACCACTGCGCCGCCGCGCTGGGGTTCGACAAGGCCCACTGCTTCGATATCATCGACGCCTGCATGAGCTGGACTCGCGCCGTGCTGGTGGCGGAATCGATGCTGTGCACGGGGCGATACCGCACCGCGGTGATCGTCAACGCGGAGTTCAGCTTACGAATGGGAGGTATGGTCTTCCCGCAGCTTTTCGCGCTGCCGAACGCCGCCGCCCTGGCTTCGACCTTCCCCGCATACACCCTCGGCGAGGCCGCGACGGCGACCGTAGTGAGCGCCGAGGACGACGACCCGTGGGATTTCCGGTTCCTCTCCCGTCCCGACCTGTCGCCGCTGTGCAACGTGACCCTGCCCGGCTACGAGGGATTCTGCGAACCGTCGGATAAGTTGGCCGCCAACGGTGTCGGCACCTTCAGCTCCTTCGGGGCGGAGATGCACGAAGTCGGTGCCGCCGACACGTTGGCGGTATTCCGGAGCCTGGACGTGGACGCGGAGAAGGTGTCCGCATTGTTCACCCATGCGTCGAGCAAGCGCCAGTGGCAGTTGATGGCGGACAGCGTCGGACTCGGCAATGTGATCCACCACGTATTCCCCACGACCGGGAACATCGTGTCGGCGTCGGTGCCCACCGCGATGGCCTCCGCCATCGACTCCGGTGTGCTGCAGCGCGGTGAACGTGTGGTCGGCTGGGTCGGTAGTGCCGGAATGTCCTTCGGCGCTTTCTCTTTCATTTACTGACGCCCATCGGAATCGGATTGTCACATGTTCACACATCTCGCCAAGGTCGTCGGCTGCGCGGCGCTCGGAGCCGCCGAATACTCGCTCGGGGCCGTGCGGTCGCGTGCCCGAGCCACTTCGGAACAGCGTCGGGCCGACGCGATCCTCGCCTTCCTGTTGCGGATGGGGCCTATCTACATCAAGATCGGTCAGATCGCGGCGACCAGATCGGACCTGCTGCCGGAAACCTGGGTGAACACCCTGCGCGTGCTGCAGGATCACACGCCGCACATGGCGGAGGACCGGACCCGGCGGGCGGTCGAGCGGGAACTCGGCGGCGCGATGGAGAAGACCTTCCGATCGTTCGACCTGGTGCCGATCGCCAGCGCATCCGTCGCCCAGGTGCACGTCGCCGAACTACTCGACGGCCGCAAGGTCGCGGTGAAACTGGTCAAGGACTCGGTGCCCGAGCAGATCGAGGGCAGCCTGCGTTCACTGAGTACCGCGGTACGAGCCGTGCACGCCGTGGCGTGGCCGGTGCGGAACCTCGACCTACCCAAGCGGTTCGAGGAAGTGGCGCGGCTGCTGCGGCCGCAGGCGGACATGACGCAGGAAGCGACCCAGCAGCAGCGCATCCACGCGAACTTCTCGTCCCATCCGTTCGTGCGAATCCCCGCCGTGCTACCGGAACTCGTCACCGAGCGCATGTTGGTCATGGAGTACATGGAGGGCATTCCCGGTCGGCTCGCCGACGCAGTGGGGTTCCCGCGTGAACGCCTCGCGCAGCGGCTGCAGGACGTGATCTACACCATGCTGTACATGCACGGCATCTGCCATGGTGATCCGCATCCGGGCAATGTGATGTTCACTCCCGCAGGGGAAGTCATCCTGGTGGACTACGGCGTGACAGCCGAGCTCAGTGAGGACGAGAAATGGGGATTGTCCTCCTTCTATTACGCGTGCAGCCGCAAGGAGTGGACGATCGCAGTCGACCGCTTCACCCGCCATTTCGTGCTCTCCGCACCAACCCTGACCACGCAGTACGCGTCCTATGAGGCCGAGATGGTAGGGGTATTGCGCCATCATTTCGACGTCTCGAGCAACCGGTGGTCGACCGTCGCGTACTTCAACGATGTCAACGCCGTACTGCAGCGGTACGATTCGCGGTACACGACCACGTTCACCAAGGTGGAATTGGTCTTCCTCTCCGGCGAGGGTTTCGCGACCCAGATAGATCCGGAGATCGATATCTGGGCCAACGCCAGCAAGTTCACCGACCGCTACTCGCCCTACATGAGTACCGAGGTGGAACAGCGGTTCGAAGCCGAGTTCCAGGATCAGATGCCCCGGTCGCTGGCCATGCGCGACCGGGCGCAGGCGACGCTCGTCGCGCCGACGCACATCGACCGCTACTTCTTCCCGAGCAGCTTCCCCGTGTTCGTCGCCGAGGCCGCCGGCGGCAGTGTCACCGACTGCGATGGCAACAGCTTCATCGACCTGTCCGGCGGTTATGGGCCGCACCTGCTCGGCTATGCGCATCCGGAAATCAATGCGGCGATCGCGAGTGGTCTTGCCAGGGGGCTCGTGAACGGCATCGGCAACGCACCGGAACTCGAGTTGGCCGAGAAGCTGGTCGAGGCCTTCCCTGCCGCGGAAAAGGCGGTGTTGTGCAATTCGGGTACCGAATCGGTCCTGTTCGCCATTCGGATGGCGCGCGGATACCGGCGCCGGACCCGGGTGGCCAAGTTCGAGGGGCACTACCACGGGTTCTCCGATCAGGCGATGGTCAGTTCGTGGTTCCGATTCTCCGGTCCCAGGGACCGGCCCGAGCCGGTGGCCGGAACTCTCGGCACGGATCCGGCCACGGTCGCGGGCACCACCGTGCTGCAGTACGGCGATATCGCCGGGCTCACGCGGCTGCGAGAGCAGGCCGACGAGTTGGCCTGTGTTCTCCTCGAACCCATGCCGACCTCGGTGGTCACGCTGCACGTGGACTTCTTGCGCGAATTGCGGGCCCTGTGCACCGAACTCGATATCCCGTTGATCTTCGACGAGGTGGTTTCCGGGTTCCGGGTCGCCTACGGCGGTGCGCAGGTGCTGGCCGACGTGCACCCCGATCTCACCTGCCTCGGCAAGGTGATCGGTGGCGGGCTGCCCTGCGGGGCGGTGATCGGCAAGCGCCATCTGATCGATATGGCCAAGAGTTCCCAGGATCCGTTCTACGACTACGAGAACAAAGTGTTCGCGGGGGGCACTCTGAGTGGCAATTCGCTCACGTGCACAGCCGGTCTCGCAGTATTGGACCACCTGGATGCGCACCGCGAAATCTACTCGCAACTCGACACCAATACCGAGTACCTCGCGCAACTGATGCGCGAGGCCGCGCAGTCGCGTGGTATCGCATGCCGAATCAATGCACGGCACTCGATATTCTCCTTGAACTTCAGCCACCGTGCCGCTGGCCTGTACCGGGAACGGATGGGGGGCAGCAACTTCAAGGCGACGATCGCGCTGGCATACTACATGCGCAAGCATTATGTCTATCTGCCCGAGATGCACAGCTTCTTGATCAGCGCCGCGCACGATACCGAGGATCTCGACCAGATCGCGCACGCCTTCGAGAAGAGCCTCGACGAGATGCTGGCAGACCAGCTTTTCGTCACCTAGGAGTGATGGTGTGGCGGCGCTATGCGCCACCGCACCCTCGCGAACCACTCACCGCGGTACGCACTTCTACCCCGTCAGCGTATCGCGGTGAGTGCTGGGTGGGTCCGGCGGAGCGAATGCGAGCCGTTCCAACAACGACAATGCCTCGGTGACCGTCGCCAGTTCTGTCTCGCTCAGCTGCTCGGTCAGGACGCGGGTGAGGACGCGATCCGCGGCCGTGGCCCGCCTCCCACGTACCCAGCCGCGTCCCTCGGTGGTGAGCGCGAACATGTTTCGACGGGCGTCGACGCTGTCGCGTACACCCACGACGAGGCCGCGGGTGCGGAGGCCGTCGACGAGGTTGCGGATCGTCTGGGGTTTGAGTCGTTCGCTCTTCGCGAGGTCGGCCGACGACAGCGCACCGTTGCGCCCGAGACGGCCGAGAATCGATACCTGTGTGGGGGACAGTTCCGCGACGGCGGTGCTATCGCGCGTGCGGTGCACTATCAGTCCGGAGATTATCCGAAGCCGTGCTGCCATTTCGGTCGGGTCGACGCGGCCTGGCGGCTCCGGGCCCACGTGGGGGAGTCCGGCCCCTCGGTCGGAAACGATATGCGACCCTGCTCTTTCGGTTCCCGGTGAGTGGGTACCGCTGTAGTGGTAGTGGAGGCGGGGGGACGGATTCGTCATCGCGATCCTCTGCAGCGGAAGTGCGGGTGTCGGCCGCTCTCGGCGACGCCCTGGTCGGATTCTCTTCTCAGCGTGACAATCACTCAGCTCGGCACGGCTCCGGGCGTGGTGCGACGAGCCCGGACAGCGCTCGGTGTCCGGCCCCACCATCTGCGACAGCACCGGGTGAACACGGATGGACTCGACAAGCCGAGCCGGCGTGCGATCTCACCCATGGGCACGTCGGTCACGGTCAGATAGCGGTGTGCCTCCCGTCTGCGCACGTCGTCGACTATGGCGGTCAGGCTGGTTCCTTCTTGTTCGAGCCTGCGTTGCAGTGTGCGTCGGTGTGCGCGCAACGTATCGGCGACCATGCCCAGGTCTGGGACGGTGTATCCGAGCATGCGCGCAACCACGGCCGCGACCTGCGGCGACAGCTCAGCGCGTGCTTCGGGGAGTTGTCGGTCGAGCGTGGTCAGAGCGAGTTCACGCACCTGTCTCTCGGCGGTCTCGGCGATAGGCCAGGTCAGCACGGAGTGGGGGATACGGAACAGCGCTGCGGGTCGACGATCCCGCACCGGAGCCTCGAAGAAGCTCTCGTACATCGAAAACGGCGCGGGTGCCTGGTAGGGCAACTCGACGCTGCGCAGCCCATAACTGCGGCCCGCCAGCGCCGTGAGGATTCGATGTATCAAGCCCAGGTCGAAGTCGTTGGCCTGGCGGCTTCGACGATCGTAGGTCGGTGGGCCGTAGCGGAGCGCGACAACGCCCTGAGCCTGATAGGGGTCAGGGACCACGACGATGCGTAACGACCGGCCGTGCCTGGACAGTTGTTGCGAGGCCGCGTGCAGCGCGCCCGACAGCGTCGAGGAACTGTGCAACGCCGTCGCCAGGGCGATCGGCATCACTCCTGGATCGTCTCCCAATTCGTTGACAATCGGTCGGAATGCTTGCGAGGGCGCGGATCTGGCTACGGAAGTATCGGCCATACGTGACAGCATATGGCGCACTGGGTGAAATTGGCCCGAGTACTCGCAGTGACTCGTCACAACGATATGTGCGGGATATCGATATCTCGCACAGCAATGGCAACTACGCTGTGTCGCAAACTATTTCGCTGCTAACGTTCGCCCGGTGAATTCGAACCCGGCGCACTTGCGGTCATCTATTGATTCCGCCTTCAGCCAGGTCGGCAATATCTTCGTGCTATCGAACGATGTGCTGCGCAAAACATTCAAACGGCCTTTTCAGTTTCGGGAGTTCATCGAGCAATCGTGGTTCGTCGCGAGTGTTTCGATTCTGCCCAGCGCACTGGTCGCCATCCCATTCGGCGCCGTGGTGGCACTGCAGACGGGATCGCTGATCAAACAGCTCGGCGCCGAATCCTTCACGGGTGCGACCAGTGTGCTGGCCACCGTCCAGCAGGCCGCCCCGGTCGTGACGGCTTTGATCATCGCGGGAGCTGCCGGCTCCGCGGTGGCGGCCGATCTCGGCTCGCGCACCATCCGCGAGGAGATCGACGCCATGGAGGTCCTCGGCATCGATCCCATCCAACGGCTCGTGGTGCCACGAGTGCTCGCGATGATGTTGGTCGCGCTGCTGCTCAACGGACTGGTGTCGGTGGTCGGCATCGCGGGCGGCTACTTCTACAACGTCCTCCTGCAGGGGGGACGCCGGGTGCGTACCTGGCCTCGTTCTCCGCGCTGGCGCAGCTACCCGATCTGTGGGTCGGGGAGATCAAGGCGCTGCTGTTCGGGTTCATCGCCGGCGTGATCGCCTCGTACAAGGGCCTGCGTCCCAGCGGGGGGCCGAAGGGCGTGGGCGAAGCCGTGAATCAGTCGGTGGTCATCACCTTCATGGTGCTCTTCTTCGTGAACCTGTTGGTGACGCTGGTCTATCTCCAACTCGTTCCCGCCAAGGGGGCATGACGAATGGCGACGAAGTATCAACCACCGCTGCTCGCGCGGTCGTCCCGGCGACTCGGCGGAATCGTTCGAGCGCCCGTCAATGTGGTGGACCAGGCGGGCGAGCAGATGTCGTTCTACGCCCGCACCGTCGCCTGGATCCCGCGCACCGTCGTGCACTACCGCAAGGAGGTCATGCGGTTGTTGGCCGAGGTGACCTTCGGGACCGGTGCACTCGCGGTGATCGGCGGCACCATCGGTGTCATCGTGTTCATGTCCGGATCGGTCGGCGTCGTCGTGGGGCTACAGGGATTCAAGGCGCTCGATACGCTCGGCAGTGCCACCTTGACCGGCTTCCTCACCGGCTATATCAACACTCGTGAGATCGCGCCTCTGGTTGCGGCGTTGGCGCTCTCGGCGACGGTAGGCTGTGGCTTCACCGCGCAATTGGGCGCCATGCGGATCTCCGAGGAAATCGACGCGCTCGAGGTCATGGCGGTGCCGAGTGTGCCTTTCCTCGTGTCCACCAGGGTCATCGCTGGTTTCGTCGCGGTGATACCGCTGTACATCGTCGGGCTGCTCGGTACGTTCGTTGCCTCTCGGCTGATCAGCATCTGGTTCAACGGCCAGTCCAGTGGTGCCTACGACCATTATTTCGGACTATTCCTGCCACCGCAGGATGTCCTGTACTCGTTCCTCAAGGTACTGGTCTTCGCGTTCGTCATCATCCTGGTGCACTGCTATTACGGCTTCCATGCCACCGGCGGGCCCGCAGGGGTCGGTGTAGCGGTCGGCAGAGCGGTGCGTGCGGCCATCGTGCTGGTCAACGTGCTGGACCTATTTCTCGGCCTCGCCCTGTGGGGCACGACAACCACCGTCAGGATCGCTGGATGAGCAGGGAGTTCACGCATTGAGTAGGACCAGGAAGACGCGTGTCCGGTTAGCGGGTATCGCATTCTTCGCGATGGCTGGCCTGTTTCTGTCGACCACCGTCGCGGTGTACAACAAGACCTTCGTCCGCACCGTCGAGGTGACGCTCCTTACCGACAGCGCCGGAAACGCATTGGGCCGCAACGCGGATGTCAAGGTTCGCGGCGTCACGGTCGGTGAGGTGCGGTCCAGCCGCTCCGAACGGGGGCAGGTGCGGGTGCATCTGGCGATCGACCCGGACAAGGCCGGCTGGATTCCGGCGAACGCGACCGCTCGACTGTTGCCGAAGACGCTGTTCGGGGAACGGTATGTGGCGCTGGTCATTCCGGATGAACCGAGCACAGCTCGCCTGACCGACGGCGTCACCCTGCAGCAGGACCGCAGTGGCAATGCCATCGAGGTCAGCAAGCTGCTGGATGATCTGATGCCCTTGCTGGCGGCCATCCCGCCGCAGGATCTCGCCGCGGTGCTGGGTGCGCTCTCGCAGGCGCTGTCGGGTCAGGGCGAGGCGCTGGGATCGACGGTGGACAAGCTCGACACCATTTTCAGCGATGTGAACGCGGTGATGCCGGAACTGCGAGAGGGCTTGCAGCGCTTCGCCACAGTAGCGGATACCTATTCCGATGCCGCCCCGCAACTGGTCGAGGCGCTGGACAACTTCCGCACCACCAATGCGACCGTCGTCGAGCGTCGCGCCGATATCGAGAATCTGTACGCGGTCGTGACACCGAGCTCGTTGACGCTCGCCGACTTCCTGATCGCCAACCGCGACAACATCATCGATGTGGCTGCCGATTCGCGTCCGGCGATGGAGAAGCTCGCCAAGTTCGCTCCGACATACGCCTGTACCTTGGCGAACTTCGCGCAGATCAAGCCGCGTATCGACGAGCTCTTCGGCAAGGGCACGGATATGCCGGGAACCAGGGTGACGATCGAACTCGTCAACAATCGCGGGCGGTATCTGCCCAATCAGGACGAGCCGCGCTGGTTCGACGACCGCGGCCCGTGGTGCCTGCCCGAACTGCCCCTCGGCATCGACCCGGGGCAATACCCGAGCGGACCCCCGAACGACGGCGCCTACCAACCGCCCAGCCGCAATCCCGGCGATCAGACCACCGGTTATCTGCCGGAACCGCAGCTTCGAGTGTTCCCCGCCGGACAGCAGCCCACCTTGGCCGGCTCACCGGGCGAGCAGGACTCACTCGGCGCGATCTACGGTGCGGCGCACGATGTTTCCCCGGAGTCCGTGCCCGGTTGGCTGACTCGGGCCGTCGCGCCCGCTTTCCGTGGCAGTGAGGTGAGTTTCCGATGAAAGGACGTTTACGCGGCCTGGGAGGCCCATTCGTCAAACTGACCGTCTTCGTGATGGTGACGCTGTTCGCGACCGCCGTCCTGGCACTGTCGATCGCCAACTACACCGGTGGTGGCACAGTGTTCAAGGCCCGGTTCACCGACGTCACTTCGCTCGTGCCCGGCGACGAGGTGCGCATCGCGGGTGTGCGGGTGGGCAAGGTCACCGAGGTCGGGATCGTGCACCGGCGTGAAGCCGAAGTGGAGTTCGAACTACACGACCGCAACTGGCTGCCGGCCTCGACCACTGCGTCGATCCGATACCGAAACCTGGTGGGGCAGAGATACATCGCGCTCGAGCAAGGCGCCGGCGAACAGGGCGGCAAGCTGAACGCCGGAGCCACCATCGGGTTGGATCGCACCCGGCCCGCACTGAATCTGACAACGCTGTTCAACGGATTCCGTCCGCTGTTCCGCACGCTCACCGCGGACGATGTGAACAAGCTGTCCTACGAGATCATCCAGGTCTTTCAAGGGGAGCAGGGCACCATCCACGACCTGGTGGCCACGACGGCATCGCTGACCAACAAGATCGCCGACAAGGACGCGGTGATCGGGAATCTGGTGCGCGATCTGACCGCGGTGCTCACCGCCGTCAGCGAACGCGACGATCAGTTCGACCAACTCATCGTGAACACCGAAGCGTTGGTGAGCGGATTGTCCGCTGAACGCGACACGGTCGGCCGGTCGGTGACTTCGATGGGGAACCTGGCCGCGGCCACCGCGGACCTGCTGGTACCGGTACGCCCGAATCTGCAGGGTGCGATCGCGGGCTTGAATGAACTCACCGGCACTCTGAACGAGCGTTCCGACGAAGTGAACGCGGCACTGGAGACCCTGCCGGTGAAGATGGAGAAGCTCGGGCGCGTAGGCAGCTACGGCGGGTGGTTCCAGTTCTATCTCTGCGGTCTCGACATTCAGCTCGGCACCGGTGCCCAGGACGCTCCGCATCTCAACCTGCCCACGATGCCGACGATCAACCAGCCCGTGTACACGAACACGGCCCCTCGATGCCACGGGAAGGCCCGCTGATGGAGTATCGGATATTGCAGCGCGGTCGACGCAGTACCGCCACGGTGGGCCGACTCGGTATCGGCGTGGTGCTGTTGGCCGTGGCCGCCGTCTTCTTCCTCGATCGGGTGCCCTTCCTCGGGGCGGGCACGAGCTACACCGCGGAGTTCTCCGAAGCCGCCGGCTTGAAGAAGGGGAATGAGGTCCGCATCGCGGGGGTGAAGGTCGGCCAGGTATCGGACGTGTATCTCGACGGCGACAAGGTGCTCGTCGATTTCCGCACCTCCGGCGCGTGGATCGGCGATGAGACCACCGCCTCTATCCAGATCAAGACACTGCTCGGTCAGAAGTATCTGGCGCTGGACCCCAGAGGACTGAATCCGGCCGACCCGGATACGCCGATCCCGTTGTCGCGCACCCTGTCTCCCTACGACGTCGTCGACGCGTTCACCGACGCCGCCGCCAAATTCGATCAGATCGACACCGCGCAGCTGGCCGGCAGCATGCAGGTGCTCTCGGAGGCATTCGCGACCACGCCGACCGAGATCCGCGGATCGATCGACGGTATCGCTCGGCTCTCGTCGACCATCGCCAGCCGCGACGAGCAGTTGCTGAAGATGTTCGACGCGCTCCGGGGCACCACGGCGGTGCTGGCGGACCGCAATGCCGAATTCGAGCGGTTGCTCGGGTCCGGCGGGGTATTGCTCGCCGAGCTGAACTTCCGTCAGCAGGCCATCCGCCAATTGCTGACCGGCGCTGAGACATTGGCCGCCGAACTGAGTGCACTGGTGAAGGACAACGAGGAGCAGATGGGCACGGCCCTGACCAACCTGCGTACCGCGATCGGAACCTTGAACGACAACCAGGCCAACATCGCCAAGACCCTGGAGCTCGCCGCGCCGTTCTATGAGCTCTACGCCAATGTGATGGGAAACGGCAGGTGGTTCGAAGCCGTCATCGTGAACCTCTCGCCGCCCGCGTTGCCGGAGATTCCCGGTGTCCGGCCGCCGATCCGCACCATCGGAGGTAACTGACATGGTCCGTAGGATTCGATCCCTGCCCGGTATCGCCCTCGCCGTGGTCGTGGTCCTGGTCGCGGCCGCCGCGCTGTCGTGGGGATACGGCCGGATAACCAGCACCCGGATCACCGCCTATTTCGATCGGACGGTCGGGATCTACGAGGGTTCGGATGTTCGGATCCTCGGAGTACCGGTGGGTTCGGTGGAGTCCGTGCAGCCGATCGGTGAGCAGGTGAAGGTGACGCTGCGGGTCGAGCGCCGCTTCGATATTCCAGCGGACGCCAGCGCAGCCCTGGTCACCCCCTCGGTGGTCTCGGATCGCTACATCCAAATCACCCCGGTCTATCGCGGCGGCCCCACCATGGAAAGCGGTGCCACCATCCCCCGCGAGCGGACCGTGACGCCGGTGGAGGTCGATCAGCTGTACGAGAGCATCACCGAACTGTCGGAGGCTCTCGGACCCAATGGCGCCAATCGCGAAGGCGCGGTGAACCAGCTCGTTCGAACCGGAGCGGCGAATCTCGCGGGTAACGGTGCGGCGATGGCCGACAGCATCACGCAGCTCTCCCGTGCGGCACACACGCTGTCGGATTCGCGGGGCGACATCGTCGAGACGGTGAAGAACCTGCAGATCTTCGTCTCCATGCTGACGGCCAACGATCAGCAAGTACGCGAATTCAACAGCCAGCTGGCGGATCTGTCGGGATTCCTGGCCGGCGAACGCGAAAGTCTCGGTAACGCACTGAACCTGCTCTCGATCGCCCTCGGCGATGTCGCCGGTTTCGTGTCGGACAACAGGGAAAAGATCGCGGACAACGCGGATGCGTTGACCGCTTTGACCAAGAATCTTGCCGATCACCGAGACGATATCGCGGCGGCTCTGCCGGTCATCCCGGTAGCGATGAGCAATGTGATCGGCATCCACAACGGTGAAGCCGGCACCCTGGACATGCGGTCCAATTTCCAGGACCAGTTACAGGATCCATTCGGGACGATCTGCAAGTTCATGGATCTGGGCAAACTGATGCCCGGCAACCCGACTTTCGACGAGGTCAGCCGACAGCTACGGCCGCTGCTCGACCACTGCGCGACGATCGCGGACTCGCTCGCCGCGGCGGTGAAATCGCCGATGATCTTGCCGTTCGGCATTCTCAGCAATGAGAACCTGCAGCGCGATCCGGTGCCCGGGACGGTGCCCGGAACCCCCTCCAATCAACTTCCGCCCTCGGAACAGGGAGATCGATGATGAGCGGAATTCGCCGCACCGCACGCGGTTTCGTCACCGCTGTGGTGATCGCGGTGACGGCCGCGGGCGTGAGTTCGTGCGCCTCCGACGGCATCTACAGCGTCGCGTTGCCCGGCGGGGCGGATATCGGCGCCAATCCGATGAGTATCGAGATCGAGTTTGACGACGTGCTCGACCTGGTGCCGCAATCCGCGGTGAAGGTCGACGGCGTACCGGTCGGCCGGGTCGAGGAGATCGCGCTCGCCGCGGATATGTGGACCGCCAGCGTCCGTGTCGTGGTGAATCGCTCGGTCGATCTGCCCGCGAACGCGCGCGCCGAGGTACGGCAATCGAACTTGCTCGGTGAGAAGTACATCGAGCTGACCGGGCCCGTGGAGGGCGCAGATACCGCGCGACTGACCGACGGATCGGTGATCCCGGTCTCCAGTACGCGTCACGCGACCGAGGTCGAGCAGGTACTCGGCGCGATGTCGCTGCTCGTCAACGGTGGTGGCGTGGCTCAGTTGCAGCCCATTGTCACCGAGCTGAACAAGGCGCTCGGCGGGCGCGAGGACAAGGTACGTTCCCTGCTCGAGCAGGCCAACACCCTGATCGCCGGATTGAACGAACAGGTGCATGACATCACGGCGGCTATCGATGGCCTCGCCACGTTGAGCGGGCGGGTGAGCGCCCAGACCGACCAGATCGGCGCCATGCTCGACGAGCTGCCCGAGGGGATCGGGATCCTCGAAGAGCAGCGGCCCCAGCTGGTGTCGCTGTTGACTCAGCTGGACCGCGTCGGACAGGCCGGGTTCGATGTGCTGAACACCGCTAAGGACGACTTGATCAAGGATCTGTCCGCGCTGCGGCCCATCCTGCAGGAATTGGCGAAAGGCGCTGGCGATCTGGTCACGGGGCTGCCGCTCTTTCCCACCTATCCGTTCCCGGACGCGGCGCTCGAGAGCACCTTCGGTGGATCGGTCAACACCTGGCTCTCGGTCGATATGGAGATCGGCGTTCTGATGAGCAATTTCGGCGTGGGCAAACCCGAACCGGTCTACACCCCGCCACCGTTCGGCCCGCCGGTTACGGTGAACCCGACGAATCCGTACTACAACGGCAATGGTCCGCGTCCCGGGTGGCCCACGATCACCCTGCTGCCGACGTTGCCCGTGCCGCCGTTGCCCACCCTGCCGGGCGTACTGACGCCGCTGCTGGAAAACCTCGGGGTGGTCCCCGCTCCCGCTGATGAAAGTGGTCCGCGATGACTCGTCTGGTTCGTTATCAGCTGATCGCCTTCGTGGTGATCGCCGTGGTCGGGATCAGTTATGTCGGTGCCAGGTATGTGCGGCTGGACGAGATGTTCGGGTTCGGCGTCTATCACGTACGGGTCGAGGCGGCTCAGACCGGCGGCCTCTACCAGGGGGCGGAGGTGACATACCGCGGGGTCCCGGTGGGGCGCGTCGGCGAACTCGAGCTGACCGAGGAGGGTGTGGCGATGCGGCTCGACATCAGCTCGGGCGCACCCCGGATACCGGCGTCGGCGACCGCCGTGGTCGCGAGCCGCTCGGCCATCGGCGAGCAATACCTGGACCTGCAGCCCGACAGCCCGAATGGACCCTTCCTGCACGATAATTCGGTGATCCACGGTGCAGTGACACCGGTTCCGGTCGAGGACTTGCTCGCCAGCGTGGACCACTTCACCGAGTCGGTCGACCTGGCCGCCCTGCACACCACCATCACCGAACTCGGCAAGGCCTTCGATGGCAAGGGCGATGATATGCAGATTCTCGTGCAGTCGCTGAACAACATCACCACCGACTTCCACACGGCGTTGCCGCAGACCATCCAGCTGATCCGTGACGGTAGGACCGCACTCGGCACCCAGGCCGAGCAGTCGGGTGCTATCCGGGAGTTCAGCGAGGGCCTCGACCAGCTCACCGCGCAATTGCGTGACAGTGACCCGGATGTGCGCCGTCTGATCGGCACCGGCGCTGAGGCAGGTGAGCAGATCGAAGGACTGGTGACCGACAGTGGTCCGGATCTCACCGAGAATCTGACCTCGCTACGTACGCTACTGAAGACAGTGTCGCCGAAATTTTATGCGCTGCAACCAATTCTCATGATGATGCCACCAATCTCGTTCGGCGGATCGGCCGCCGCGCCCGGTGACGGCACCACGCATTTCGGCTACGTCTTCGAGCTGAACTATCCGCCCGCCTGCTCGGTCGGTTACGAGGGGACGCACCAGATCCTGGCGGATATGAAGGCCGCGAATCCGGACTTCGACGATACTGTGGACGACTTTCCGTTCAATGCCGACGCCAAATGCACCGTGCCTTTCGGTAATCCGACCGGCGTACGAGGTGGAGCGCGGGCCGAGTACGCCGATCCGAGCATCCCGCAACCATGGGACAACACCCCGAAAACCGACCCGGACAAGCTCGATGTGAGCCCGATCGCCATTCAGGTGGCGACTCTGCTCGGGGTCACGCCGAAGCGGTGACCGACGACCATGACGTGAGGTGCGAATGGTGACGAAAATAAACGATTCCGCGGAGGTGACGGCCGGCGTCACGCGTCCACCCGCGCCGCTCACCGCCGCGGCGGTGGGGGCGCTGGCTGCGGCCTTGCTTGCGGCACTGTGGTTCGGTGGCGGCTGGGTGCGGGCAGCCTACTTCACCGATGGGCCCCGCGCGGACGCGCGTGAAGCCGCTCTGGCCGCTGCGTGCCAGGCCGCGATCAACATGACCACGATAAAGATCGACGATATTCCTGGTTCACTGGCCTTGGCCCGCTCCTCCATGACAGGCGCGATTCTGGATTCGGCCGACCAGAACCGGGAGAAGTCCGAAGAGATGGCGCGGCAGGCCGGTGTCGGGATGGAATCGCAAGTGCAGGTTGCCGCACTGACTTCGCTGAACAGCGAATTGGACCGGGCTACGGCGCTCGTCGTCATGAAGGTGACCGAGACCAAGCAGGACAAGTCGACGTCGAGTTACCGATACTCCTGGAGCCTGGACATGATCAAAGACGGCGACGTATGGAAGACCGACCAGGTGGCATCGCTGACTCAGCCTGTGCTGCTCGATAACTCGGGTGCCGCCCCCGAACCACCGATACCGGCACCTGTCCCGGAACCGGCACCCACCACACAGCCCGGATCGTAGGAGTACCGATGACAACTCGACGACCGGTGAACCGAGTCACCACCAAACGGCGGCCCTCGGAATCACGGCCCGCGCAGGGGCCCGCCGATTCGGAGCAGACCGACGGCGTCATGACAGAGTCCGCAGCAGCGCAGTCCACCCCGGTGGATCACTCGGCGACGAGGTTCCGTCGCTGGATGTCGTTCCCCCGCTTCGATTTCGGGCGGCACGGCTCGTGGCGTACGGTCGTGGCCGCGGCGGTGGGTGCGGTGATGTTCGGTGGATTCGCGGTCTTCGCGGCTATGCAATCCGGCATGAACGACGCCAATATGGCGCTTGTCGACACGGCCGCAACCGAAGAAGTGAAAGCGGCGGCAGTTCATACGTTGCAGACCATCTACGGCTATGACGTGAACACGATCGATGGCTACGACGCTGCTGTACGCGGCGTTGTCACCGGCCAGATGCTGACCGACCTGGACAAATTCTCGGCCACTACCGTCGACGCCATCGAGCAGGCGAAGACGAGCGTGCAAGCCGCCGCCGAGCCGGTGGGCGTCACCATGCTCACCGCCGATCGCGCCGAACTGCTCGTGAATCTGACGGTCGCCGCGGACAAGGACGGCGTTGCTCAGCAGAGCGTTTCCGGGACCATCGTGTTGCGTATGCGGAAAGTGGACGGCACCTGGTTGGCGAGTGAGATCCACGATCGCTGAGGCAGGTCCCGGCTGTAGCCGCAGACCGACTACCACGAAACGCAGGGGCGCCGCACAGCGCACCCTGCGTTCTGCTGTGAATCGTCCAGAAAGGCCGGCATATCCCGTCTGCGCGGGGAGCGGATCCCTAGCGTATTTATTGCGTCCGCTGCACCGATTCCATCGATCGAATCGGGCAGTTGACACCGTCGTCGAAGGAACGCAATTGCAATGGAACGCTACACGAATCATGTCGTACACGACGAGGTGGATGTAACACTCACCTGCCGGGTAACCGTATATTTTTGTCGAGTGGATTCCGAACCCGGCATGGTGCTCGAATATCTGGCGACGTGGCCCGAAGCGGCCGAGTTCGCCGCGGCCGCCGGTCATCTCGGACTACTGGTCACTGTCGACGACCATATTCGGCCGGGACTGCGGCAGTTGCCCTGCCGCAGTCTCTGGCGTTGATCGTCAGCTCATACTGCTTGGCCGGTCCCCAACAACCGCTTGACGATTTTACCGCTGGCGGTGCGAGGCAACTCGGTCAGGAAGGATACGTCTCGCGGAACCGCGGCACGGCCCAGGCGATTACGAATGTAGTTCTGGATCATGGCGGAATCCAATCCGGAGCCCCGGTGTTTGACGACGAATGCTGCCAGGCGCTGACCGAATTCGGAATCAGGTACTCCGACCACGGCGACGTCGTTCACCTGCGGTAGGAACGACAGGGCCTCTTCGACCGGGCGCGGGAATACGTTCTCCCCGCCGGAGATGATCATCTCGTCGTCGCGCCCGGCGATGAACAGTCGTCCCGCTACATCGAGGTATCCGAGATCGCCGGTATCCAGCATTCCGTCGGCCTCGGCCGGTGGTGTCGAGGCGACGTAGCCATCGAAGAGCATGTGGTTGCCGACGAAGATCCGTCCTACGGCTCCGATCGGAACCGGGCGAGCATCCGCGTCCAGCACCGCCACCTTGGTCCCCAGGGGTGGACAACCCGCGGTGGTGGGGGAGACGCGCAGATCCTCCGGCCCGGCGATGGTGGCCCAGGACACCTCGGTGGAACCGTAGATGTTGTAGAGGACGTCACCGAAATCGTCCAGGAAGCGCAGCACGGTGGCCGCCGGAAGCGGTGCGCCGCAACTGGCTACGATCCGCAGACTGCTGGTGTCGTAGCGGTCGCGGACCGCGGCTGGCAGCGCCAGGATGCGATGCACCATGGTCGGTACCACGATCAGCGAGGTGACTCGGTGTTCGGCGATCAATCGCAGACAGTCCTCGGCGTCGAACTGTTCGGGCAGCACGACGGTGGCGCGCAAGGCGGTACTGAGCTGCAACGCCGCCAGGCCCCAGGTATGGAACAAAGGGGCCGGGATGAGCATCGTCTCCCGCATGCGCAGCGGAATTCGCGACAGCAGCGCCGCGATGGTGCCGAAGCCCTTCGCGTGCGGCCGCCGAGCACATTTCGGAATGCCGCTGGTGCCGGACGTCAGGACCAGTAGCCGCCCGGGATGGGCGGGCTTGGGGATTCGATCATGACCGAGTGCGATCAGATCGTCGATGGTGGACAGGTCGTCGCGCCCGCGTCGAGCGCCCGTGATGTATCGCGAAACACCGTCGTGCAGGTAGCTCACCAACGGCTCGAGGGCGGCATCGACGAACAGTGCCGTCAGGCGTTCGCGTTGAGCGATCTCCTCGAGCTGTCGGCCGGAGAGCCCGGCGTTGAGCAACACCAGATCGGCGCCGAGCTTGCCTGCGGCCACCATCGTTTCGACCATATCGGCGTGGTTGTGTGCCAGTAAGCCGATCGAATGGTGGGAGTCGATGCCGAGATCGGCCATGGCGGTCGCCAGGGCGGTGGTGCGTCGGTGCACCTCGTCGAAGGTGCGTGTGCCGTGGTCGTCGATCAGCGCCGGTCGATCGGGTTCGAGTGCCGCGCCCGCCGCGTACCCGCCGGCAAGGGTGAACCGCCACTTCGCCAGCCCAGCCAGTTGCCGCATGCCGCGGTCCGGTCGGCTCGGTGCCAAGACGCCTGTCCGCATCATCTGCCCAGCGGTCCTGGTGCGTCGGCGCAGTGGGAGGTTCTCGCCATTGATCACAACGGATGTCGACGCCTGTCGGGCGAGTCCCAGTACGTGTCGCAGGCCCGCCCGGGTCCAAGCGCCTACGGCCGCTTTGGACACCCGATCCAGCGCCGGGTGTGCGCGAGCAGCGGCGAAGAACGTAACCCGCACCACCGTGCGCTCGGTTGCGTCATAGTCGCTGAACTCACGCTGCAACCGAATCGTAGCCAGCGCGCCCACCTGTGGGGCGGACAGTTCGAGGCGGTCGTACCACTGGCGGATCGCCAGCTTCACCTCGACGGTTTCGATTCCGACTTCGGGTGTACCGACACGAAATGCTGCGCGCCAGTAGCTTTCGTCCCGTTCCAGTGGTTCCAGACCACCGACTCCGTTGAACAGCCGGGCGTAGCTCTCCGGCTGGATAAGAATGTTCCAGACCAGTTGCCGCGCCAGCGGCAGAGTGTGAACCACTTCGACGATTTCGGCAACCATTTCGCAACTCCTCGTGCGTCCCGTCGCCTGCCGGGACAAAGCGGACGGTACCGCCGTCGAGGGCTCACCACGGGCGCGGTTGCTACATATTTGTCGGAATGCACATCACGAGTGCCTCCGAAGTGGGACGGCGTCACGACGAGGCTGCGGCCGGTGCGTGTTCACCGCGTTCCAGCTCCTCAGGCCACGTGGCTCAGCGAAAAGTGAGAGGGCACGCGAGCACTTCGACTGTCGGACTTCACCGAATCGCTCACGCTGGGGGATTACTCGCAGGCTACGGACATGATCGGCCCATGCCTCGCCGCCGAGCGAAGAGGAGTGGAATGTGAGCTGGTATTCACTTTAGGGTTCGATCATCGCAAGAACCGCAGCAACTGGGCGGAAGGGAGTCGACGATGACAACCAATGGGATGCTTCGACCGGGCCTCACCGTGTCCGGCAAACCGATGTCAACGCCTTTGCAGGACGTGCGTAGGGTGTCGCAACAGTTGGTCGGACACTTCATCGAGAACGTGATCACCTGCGGCACCCTGCCCGGCGACATCATCTCCGGTGACATCACCGCCGTGACTCGTATCTGTTTGGAGCTGTCGGTAGGCATGCTCGACGGCAGAGACATCGCGGCCAAGACCGATCGGCTCGCGAGCGCTGCCGCCGGGTGGGCGCGCGAAGGCGTACCGATCACCACGATCCTGCATGCCATCCACGAAGGCTTCAAGGTCGGTATGGATCTCATCGTGGGCAACGCGACGCCCCAGGACTACGCCAGCATGATGGATGGCGCGAAACGGGTGGTGGAGCTGCTCGACACCATGAGCGGGACGGTCGCGCACGCCTACATCCGTGAGCACAAGGCAGTGGTGAGCGAACATCACAACGCGGTGCACACACTCACCTCCGCGCTACTCGGCGGCTATCCCACATCCACCATGGCGCGTGAATGTGGGATCGCCCTGGCGGAGGAGTATTCCGTTCTGGCACTGGCTATTTCGAAGCACCCGGATGAGCAGTCGCCGACACTGGACGCAAAGGTCGTCGCGCGTCGCAAACTGCGCCGACTGCAGGCGGCGCTGGCCACCCGCTGCGGCGAGAGCGCGCTCGCCCTGCTCAGCGTGGATGGTGGGACCATCCTCATCCCCACCAGTACATACGCTGATGATGAACTCGATGAGCTGATAGCCCAGTTGTCGGCTGCCGCGCATGTACCGGTGACCGCGGCCGTCGTCACTGCCTCGGTCGGAGCAGTACCGGGTGCTGCCGACCGGGCGCATGAACTACTCGACATGGTTCAGCGTCTGCGCTGTGTTCCGGGACTGTACCGATTCACCGATATGGCATTGGAGTATCAACTCACCCGGCCAGGCCCGGGGCGGGAAATCCTCGGCTCACTACTGGACCCGCTCGACGCCTATCCCGAACTGATGGAGACGCTGCGGAGTCATATCAGCAACGATCTCAATCGTCAGCGTACGGCGCGAACACTCCATATCCATACCAATACCGTGGACTATCGGCTCCGGCGCATCGGTCGACTCACCGGATTGGATCCGACTGCTACGTCGGGGCTATGGCAGCTGCGGTCGGCGCTGATTGCCCGCTCGTTCCGAGAAAGTACCGATTCGGGCACGTCATGACGGTATCGATACCGATTCCACGCCATACACCTTGGGTTCCTGGATCTCGGCCTGAATGAACGTGGCGATCATCCCGGCGGTCATGGCTATCGCCCGCCGCCGCTCCTGACTGTCCACCGATGGCAACGAGGCTCGGAGCACCGCCGCGAAACCGGTATTGATCAGCACGAATGTCATCGTGTCGTACTTCTCGTCGTCTCCAGGGCCGAGTACCTGGATCAATAAGAGCTTGACCAGGAGCCGGAGCCGTGGCTCGAGTTCGGGGATGCCACTGCGGAAGAACTGAACGCCAGCGATCATCGCGCGGACAAGCTTCGCGTTCTCGGCCAGATCTTCGGTGAAGACCTCGAATATCTCGGTGACCAGTTGAGGAATTGCGCCGACCAAGTCATCGATTGGTTGCAGTGGGCGTCGCGTCATCCACTCCGTGAAGCTCGCTTCAGCGCTGACGAGCATCCGCTCGAGCAATTCATCGACAATGAAGGTGCGGTCCGGGAAGTAGCGATACACCGTTCCGATGCTCACACCGGCCTCCGCCGCAATTCGGTTGGTGGAGGTCTCGGCGATGCCGCGTTCACCGAACAGGTGCGCGGCGGTATCGAGAATGTGCTCTCGGGTCGCCTTCGCGCGATCCTGAGTCGGTGGGCGGCGTTGCCGGGTGGCCTTCGGCGGCATCACAGCTCCATTCTGTGCGGTGTAACCGAACATTGATCATCGTAGGGTGTGAGCGTCGATGCGGCTGTAAGTTGTTTCCCCAGAGGCTTCTCCGGGAGGTACGGATGGTTACTGGTCGAGTGCCCAGTAGTCGGCTGGCGCGTGGCGGACGGCTCGGAATGTTCGCCGCTGAGCAGGCCGCGCGTGGGGTCGGGACCAGGCTGTCGATGCTCGGCCGGTCCGATCAGGTCCGGCAGATGCTCGCCGAGCGGTCGGCATTGCAGGCCGCACAACAACTGGTCACCGTGCTCGGGAGTATGAAGGGTGCGGCGATGAAGCTGGGGCAGATGCTCTCGGTGCTCGACGTCGACCTGGTTCCGGAGTCGCATCGGGAGCTCTTTCGACTCAAGCTCGCCGAGCTGCGCGACCGGGCACCGGAGGTGCCCTTCCCGGCGATGCGTCAGGTCATCGAGAATGATCTCGGCCCGATATCGCGGATCTTCGCGGACTTCGACGAGACTCCGATTGCCGCGGCCTCGATCGGTCAGGTGTACCGGGCACGGCTGCGCGATGGGCGGAGCGTCGCGGTGAAGGTGAAGTATCCGGGTGTGGACGAGGCAGTCCTATCCGATATGCAGAATTTGACGTTCTTCAGCAGACTCTGGAAGTCGATGCTGCCCAGCGCGGCTGATGCCGACGTGCTGGACGAGATCGCGCGCAATATCGGTGGCGAGCTCGACTATGCACGTGAAGCCCGCACCCAGCACCGAGTCGCATCACGCTACCGGGGGCACCCCTTCATCACGGTGCCCGACAGCGTCGAAGAATTCTGTACCGACCACGTTCTCGTGACCGAGTTCGTGGAGGGGCAGGACTTCCCGGAGCTTCGAAAGCTGCCCGCCGCTGACCGGGATCGGATCGGTGAGCTGATCTACCGCTTCTACATCGGCTCGATCTTCGCCGATTACGAGTTCTGCGGTGATCCGCATCCAGGAAACGTCCTGCTGGCTTCCGACGGTCGGGTCTGTTTCGTGGATTTCGGGCTCTATCATCGGATGGATCCGGTGCATGTCGAGTATGAGCGCGAGGCTTTGCAGGCCGCAGCCGAGTATCGGGCCGAGGACCTGTTCCAGCAGTGGCTCGACCGCGGAATCGTCGATCCGATGTCGGGGGTCACCGCACAGGAATGTCTCGAATACGTATGGGCCGCAGCGGGGTGGCACCTCCTGGACGAGGAGATCACCATCACCCCTGAACTCGCCACCGGCGCCGTGGTGCTCGCTATCGACCCGAGAGCTAACGAATTCCGCGGCATGCGCAAGCAGATGCTGCCCCCGGAGACCGTGTTCTCCCGGCGTACCGACCTGTTCACCTTCGCTGCTCTCGGACAGCTGGAGACAACCGCCAACTGGCACAGGCTCGCTCGGGAATGGCTTTACGGTGAGCGACCGGCAACCGATATCGGACAGGTTATGGCAGGGTGGCAGGCCGAACAATAGCGTTGGCGGTGGCGGAGCTTGGTCTGGATCCGGAGGTTTTCGACCATAGGGGATTGA
>NZ_JASCXP010000011.1:0-41661 GCF_030010695.1 Nocardia sp. CC201C | reverse complement strand
CGATGAGCGGATCGGCCAGCGGGCGCAGGGCGATCCGCATGAGCGCGAGGGCGTTGTCGTCCCCGGCTACCCGGTTCACCTTCAGCACTCCGCAGGCCAGACACTGGTGTACCAGCGACCATTCGCCGTCATCGCGCACCCACATGCTCACTGCCCGCATTCGCCCGCGGCAGGTCGCGGACCGGTCACCCGGAACTCGATCCACGTGGCGACTGGCCAGGCAGTGCGGGCAATGGTTGCGATGCGCGGTGCCCGGCGCGGCGACCGGCACGTCGAGCCGGCAGCCCACACACCGGAAGGCGTCGCCGGATGTGCTCGCGCGGCCGTGCGGGACGGTTTTCCCACGCTGTTCGCGCCGCGATGCCGCCTTGTTCCGGCGCGGCATCACAGATCGCCGAACACTTCGAGCGGGAACGGCGGTTCGGCGAGCGGACGCACGGCCAATCGCATGAGGATCAGCTGATTGTCGTCGCCGCACACCGCATGCAGCGCCAACTCGTGGCACCGCGTGCAGCGGTGCACGATGCCCCACTCACCGGTGCGCGACACCGCGATCGACAGCGGAGCCATGCGCGCCCGGCAGTCCGAGACACCGCCGTCGACGTGGTCGACGGTGTGCAGGGAGTGCAGGCAGCTGGGACAGTGATTGCGCCGACTGCCGTCGGGCGCGAGGACGGCCACGGTCAGACCGCAGCGCAGGCAGGGAAAGGTTCCGGTCCGCAGGGTCGGACCGGGATCGTGCTGGGTGGAGAAAGTGTCGGACAACCCGGATCACTCCTAAGCCGAGAGCTGATGTGCAGACAGCAGGAGTAGGCCGAGTGCGCCTCGGTGACGCAGGTCGTTACGGACGTATCCGGTTGTGGGCGGCCATATCTCGGGCCGAGGCCACACCATGAGGCGCTCTCGGCGCGGGCTGGCTCATAAATCATCCCCTCCGGCGGGTGAGTTCGGTGTGCGCGAACAGCGCGGCGGCAACCGTAGCAGCGGCCGCGCTCCGGCCGCCACCAATTTTCCGGGCGTCAGGTGCGAGGTCGGGCCAGGCGGGTTTCGCGGACGCGGCCGCGCAGCGTCACCGATTCGCCCGGGTCCCAATGCTTGCGCTCGGAGGGTTCGGCGCTGTCCACGGCGGTGGCGGAGGCCAGGACGCGGCCGTCGTCCTGTTTGGCAAGCTCGCACAGGCGGGCCGCCTCGTTCACCGGATCTCCGATGACGGTGAACTCGTAGCGGCGATGCGCGCCGACATTGCCCGCCACCACCCGTCCGGCCGCGACACCGATGGCGGCGTCGAATTCGATGGCGGCGCCGGACAATCGCCGCCGGATGGCGCGGGCGCTCGCGAGCGCGGCGCCCGCGGCGTCGGTCAGCGGCGCGGGGGTGCCGAAGATGGCCAGCGCGGCATCGCCCTCGAACTTGTTGACCAGGCCGCCGTGCCGCTCCACCTCGTCCACCACGATGCCGAAGAACTCGTTGAGAATGGTGACGATCTCGTGCGGGGGCCGGGTCGCGGTCATGGCGGTGGAGCCGATGACGTCGACGAACAGCGCGGCCGCCTCGCATCCCTCCCCGCCCAGCTCCGGCTGCCCGGCCAGCGCCGCCGCCGCCACATCGCGGCCGACGTGGCGGCCGAACAGATCCCGGATCTGTTCGCGTTCGCGCAGTCCCGCCACCATGTGGTTGAAACCGCTCTGCAACTCACCGAGTTCGGTGCCGTCGTAGACGGTGACCGCCACCTGCAGGTCACCGTCCTCCACCCGGCGCATCGCGGTGCGCACATTGCGGATGGGCGCGACCGTGGCGGCGAGCGTCTGCGTCATGAGCAGCAGGCCGAAGACCAGCGTCGCCCCGCCGAGCGAGAGCACGCAGACCGCCAGCCGCTCGGTGCTGACGTTCACTCCGGACAGCGCCAGCACCGCCACGATCATGAGCAGCGCCACCGGCGTGCCCGAACCCAGCACCCACACCAGCAGCGATCGGCCGAAGACGCCGAGGCCGCGCTGCCGTCGGCGCGGTTCGGCCTCGAGCACCCGCGCGGTCACCAGCCGCAGGGCGAATTCGGTGATCAGGTAGCTGTTGGCGCAGACCACGACGGCGCTGAACCCGACCCCCAGAATGATCTTGGGCACGAAGGCCGGATCGACCAGGCCGTACAGCGGCGTCAGCACCGCCATCCCGCCGAACCACAGCAGCGCCTGCTGATGCACCAGCCGTCGCGGTACCTTCGACGACGCGATGCGCTCCGCCTCGTTCGGAATCCGCTCCGGATCGGTGGCCCAGCGCAGCGTCCGCAGTCCAGACAGCGTGCCGCACACGAAACCCACCGCCAGGGCGAAGGTCACGTACACCGGGACGGCCACGAAGTTCAGGAGCACCAGGTCCTGCGTGAACACCGACGGACCCGGCAGCACCAAGCCGATGAGCAGGGCCGCCACCACCACACCGGTGAGATTCGCGAACAGCACCGGCACGGTCAGCAGCAGCTGCACGCGCACCCGCCGCGACGTCGCTCCCTGATCGGCGGGCCCCAGCAGGCGCGACCCGAACGGGGCCGCGCCCAGCGCCCTGGGCGTCACATCGCTGTCGACCATGGATGCAGCCTAGGCGTGATCACGAACCGCCTGCTGGGAGGCGTCCGGGCGCGCCTGCTCGCGCGCGCCGGAATCACCGGGATCGCCAGGCGTTGGGATGGGATATGAGTACTCCACTGGCCGCCGTCCGCTTCTCCATCCTGGACCGCTCGCGGGTGCGACAGGGGCAGAATCATCCGGAGGCGCTGCGGGAGACCGTGGAATTCGCCCGACTCGCCGAACGGTGGGGCTACCACCGCTTCTGGGTCTCGGAGCATCACAGCGTGCCCGGGGTGGCCGGGTCCGCGCCGACCGTCCTGGCCGCCGGGGTCGCCGCCGCCACCGCGCACATTCGGGTGGGCACCGGCGGGGTCATGCTGCCCAATCACCAGCCGCTGGTGGTGGCCGAACAGTTCGGCGTGCTCGAGTCGCTGTATCCGGGTCGCATCGATATGGGTCTGGGTCGCTCCGTGGGCTTCACCGGGGGCGTGCGGCGCGCCCTCGGCCACGGCAGGGATGATGCCGATGATGTCGACGCCCAGCTGACCGAACTGCTGGACTATCTGGCCACCGGTCGCGCGGGCGTGCACGCCTGGCCCACCGAGGGCCTGCGCATACCGGCCTTCCTGCTGGCCGTCGGTTCGGGTGCGGAGCGGGCGGCCCGATTCGGGTTGCCGCTGGTGATCGCTCCCGCCGCCGGGACATCCGCCATGGTGCGGTCCATCGAGCGCTACCGCGACGACTTCCGGCCCGGATACGACGCCACGCCCTACGTCGTGGTGTCCACCTCCGCCGTCGTCGCCGATTCCCCGGAGCAGGCCCATCGCCTGCTGCTGCCCGAGGCGTGGTCGGCCGCCTGGTCGCGCACCCGCGGCGAGTTCCCGCCCCTGATCGCGCCCGAGGAGATCGACCGCATCGCCATGACCGACAAGCAGCGCGGTATCTTCACCGACTCGCTGCGCGGCCACATCCACGGCACCGAGGAGATGGTCGTGGCCGAGCTGGAGGAGCTGGTCGCGCGCACGGGGGCCGACGAAATCCTGGTCCACACCAGCACTTACGATCGCACGGCTCGGCTGGAATCACATCGCCGCCTGGCCGCCGCCGTCGGCCTCACCGCGCGCTCACCTGCTGTTTTCGCCTAGTGCATCGGCTGTTTGGCTGTTGGTTGCCCGGAAAAGGCTGCACTGCACCGGGTTACGAATCGTCGGTAGGCTGTGAGCTGTGATTACGCTCAAGAAAGAAGACGGGGCCGCGGATCTCGCGGGCATCACCAAGATGAGTGTCGGAGTGAGCTGGGATCCGTCCGCCGGTGCCAGCGGGGGCCTGCTGGGTATGGCGCGCCGCAAGAAGGGGGTTGACCTGGATCTGGTGGCCATTCTCATGCAGGGCGGCGATCCGGTGCGCTTCGCCGGACTGGACTCCCTCGACCCGCTCGGCAACGGCGCGGTGGTGCACACCGGCGACGAGCAGACCGGCGCCGCCTCCGGAGACGACGAGACCGTGCACGTCACCTTCGCCAATGTGCCGACCGCCATCGACTCCATCGTGTTCGTGGCCGCGGCGTTCAAGAAGGGCAGCTCCTTCGAGAAGGCGAACAACATCTCGTTCAAGATCTACGACGCCACCGGCGGCACCTCCCAGCAGGTGGCCGACATCTGGCCGTCGCTGCTGGGCAGTGACAACGCCAATGCCATCGCCCGCGCCTTCCGCAACGGCCCGAACTGGCAGCTGGAAGTGCTGGACCGCAAGGGCAAGATCAAGCAGGGCGATATGCAGGCGCTGCTGCATTTCGCTCTGGCCTGATCCCGGCCCTCAGCGGCTGGGGTCCGGCCAGGTCCACTCGGCGACCACCGGGATGTCCGCACCGTGTTCGCGCGTCCACTGGCGCGCGTTCCAGCGGGCATCCACCATCTCCTGGCGTAGCCCAGCGGCCGTCTCGCGCAGGGACGGGACGCGGTCGATGACGTCGGTGACCAGGTGGTAGCGGTCCAGGTCGTTGAGCATCACCATGTCGAAAGGCGTTGTGGTGGTGCCCTTCTCCTTGTAGCCGCGGACGTGCAGCTCATCGTGGTTGGTGCGGCGGTAGGTGAGCCGGTGGATCAGCCAGGGGTAGCCGTGGAAGGCGAAGATGACCGGGCGGTCCCGAGTGAACAGCGTGTCGAATTCGTTGTCCGGCAGTCCGTGCGGATGCTCGTTCTCGGGTAGCAGCCGCATCAGGTCCACCACGTTCACCACGCGAACCCGCAGCTCCGGCAGGCGATCTCGCAGAATGGCGGCGGCGGCCAGGGTCTCCAGCGTGGGCACGTCGCCGGCGCAGGCCAGCACCACGTCCGGGGTGCCGCCCACGGTGTCGTTGTGGCCCGCCCACTCCCAGATGCCGACCCCGCGCGCGCAGTGCCGCGCCGCCTCGGGCACCGACAGCCACGACTCCTGCGGCTGCTTGCCCGCCACGACGACATTCACGTAGTGCCGCGAGCGCAGGCAGTGGTCGTAGGTGGACAGCAGCGTATTGGCGTCCGGCGGCAGATACACCCGGACGATCTCGGGGCTCTTGTTCAGCACCACGTCCAGGAATCCGGGATCCTGATGGGTGAAGCCATTGTGGTCCTGCCGCCAGACATGGGACGACAGCAGGTAGTTCAGGCTCGGAATGGGCCGCCGCCACGGTACCTGCGCGCTGGCGTCCAACCATTTGGCGTGCTGGTTGAACATGGCGTCGACAATGTGGATGAACGCCTCGTAGCAGGTGAACACCCCGTGCCTGCCGGTGAGCAGATAGCCCTCCAACAGGCCCTGGCACATGTGCTCGGACAGCACCTCGATCACCCGGCCGGTGCGATCCAGCTTGACGTCGAATTCGCCGATCTCGGCCTGCCAGTCGCGCCCGGTGACCTCCAGAATGTCCTGCAGCCGATTGCTGGCCAGCTCATCGGGCGCGAAGGTGAGGAAGTTGTCCGGATTGCGCCGGGTGACCTCGCGCAGCCAGCCGCCCAGCACCCGCGTCGCCTCATGCTTGACCGCGCCGGGCCGGGCCACCTCGACCCCGAAGTCGCGCCAGTCCGGCAGCGCCAGATCGCGGATCAGCATGCCGCCGTTGGCGACCGGATTGGCGCTCATGCGGCGGTCGCCGACGGGGGACTGCTCGATCAGCTCGGGCACCGGGCCGCCGTTGGAGTCGAACAGTTCCTCGGGCCGGTAGGACTTCAGCCAGTCGTCGAGCACCGCGCGGTGGGCGTCATTGTCGCGGGCCGCCGCCAGCGGCACCTGATGCGCCCGGAAGGTGCCCTCCACCGGATCGCCGTCCACGATCGGCGGGCAGGTCCAGCCCTTCGGGGTGCGCAGCACGATCATGGGCCAGCTCGGCCGGCCGCCGTCGGAACCGCCCCGGGCCGCGCGTTGCATCCGCTCGATGCGATCCAGGCAGGAGTCGGTGGCCGCCGCCATGGCCTGGTGCACGGCCGCCGGATCGCTGCCCGCCACCACGACCGGGTCGTACCCGTATCCCCGCAGCAGTGACAGCAGTTCCGATTCCGGAATCCGGGCGAGAATGGTGGGGTTGGCGATCTTGTACTCGTTGAGCGCCAGAATCGGGATCACGGCCCCGTCCCGGGCCGGATTGAGGAATTTGTTGGCGTGCCAGCTGCCCGCCAACGGCCCGGTCTCCGCCTCGCCGTCGCCGATGACACAGAACACCGTGAGCCTCGGATTGTCCAGTGCCGCACCGTAAGCGTGCAGCAGGGAATAGCCGAGCTCGCCGCCCTCGTGGAAGGAACCCGGCGTCTCGGGTGCGCAGTGGCTCGGCACTCCGCCCGGGAAGGAGAACTGGGCGAACAGCGCGCGCATACCCTCGGCATCGCGCGGAATATCGCTGTAGAGCTCGGAATACGTGCCCTCGAGCCAGCCACACGCGTTCGGCCCCGGCCCGCCGTGGCCCGGTCCGGCTACGAAGACCGCGTCGAGATCGCGCTGGCGAATGGCCCGATTGGCGTGCGCCCATACGAGATTCAGTCCGGGCACGGTGCCGAAGTGCCCGAGCAGGCGCGGTTTGATGTGCTCGGGGCGCAGCGGTTCGCGCAGCAGCGGATTGTCCATCAGATAGATCTGGCCGACGGACAGGTAGTTCGCCGCCCGCCACCACGCGTCGATGGCGGTGAGTTCCGCGCGGGACAGCGGGCCGGACGCCTCGCCGAGCCGATACGGTCGCGGTGCGACGGTACGCCCGCCGCTGCTGTCCACATTGTCGGCCGCGGTGTCGCCGGTAGCGCCCTCGGCCTGGGCCTGCTGAGCCATGCGCCGACTCTCCTCACGTTCGTTTCGGACCACGTCGGATGGAGAATTCGACAACCACTCTACTGGCCGGTCGTGACTTCTCCCGATCATGACCGTCGCCGGGGCGCTCCGGCGCGAACATCCCCTACCGTTCGCCGGGTGCGGCGTCGGGAAGCGCGGCCGACGCCGCACACCCCATCGCCCCGGTGCCGACTCTGGAGGATTCACTGTCCCGGTCGGCGGCGATCGTGAACTATGCCAGAGTCGAGCCGGATCACTGTGCGGCCCTTCGTCTTCGGAATAGCGTGAGCGCGACACCGGATCGTGCGCCCGCCCCGCGGTGTAACCCTGCGAAACCCCCGCCGCCGGGCCCGGCGCACCTATCCGCCGCCACCCTCGTGCCGGGAGCCCATGGGGCCGAGCATCCCATCCGGCACGAGGAGCTCTCCAGTCGCGGCGGAGGCGGCCGACCGGGCCGGGTCGAGGCACTCGCCCGACTCGGTCGGCTTTCGCTCGTCAGCCGGGAACTGCTGTGACCCAGGGGTTCTCGATCATATGTACTTCTCGATCACCTGCGCAGTGCGGTGTCGGCGAGTTCGGTCCAGTCGGCGAGTACCTGCTTGCGCCGGGTGCGATCGCGGCCGACCATCTCGTCGAGGGTGGTGCCGCGTACCAGGTTGATGGTGAGCCAGAAGGCCGACTCCAGGCGATCGGTGGTGATGCCGGAATCGATGCGGGCGGCGCAGGCGTCCAGCAGTTCGGTGGTGAGCTCGTGCTGCACCCGCAGCATTTCGCGACGCAGCTCGCGGTCGTTGGCGATGCCGACATACAGCTCCACCGCCGCGCGGCCCAGTTTGCCCGCGAAGGTGGCGGTCACCAGCTCCACCAGCACCGCACCGGCGCCGGTGGCCGACAGCGACCGCAGGCGGCGCCGCATGGCCTCGCGCTGCCGCTGGGTGAGGTGGCCGATGGCCTGTGCGAACAGTTCCTGGCGGGTGTGGAAGTGATGCAGCTGCGCACCGCGGGTCACCCCGGCGCGAGCGGTGATGTCGGCGATGGAGGCGCTGCCGTAGCCCACCTCGGCCAGACTGTCGATCGCGGCGTCCAACAACAGCGCGCGGGTGCGCAGACTCTTCTCCTGATGCTTGTTCGGAGGCGGCGATGAAACCATTCGCCCAGTCTAGACGCTTAAATTACGTGCTGTCTTGCACGCAATCAGGTGCTGGACGTAATGTGTCGACATGGCCGTGGACCGTATGCTGCCCACCCCGGAGGCCCGGGATCTGCTCGAGTTGACCCGCGATATCGCCGACAAGGTGCTCGAACCGCACGTCGTCGAGTTCGAGCGGGAACAGCGCTACCCCGAGGAGGCGTTCCGCGCGCTCGGCGCGGCCGGGCTGCTCAGCCTGCCGTACCCGGAGGAGTTCGGCGGCGGCGCGCAGCCGTACGAGGTGTACCTCCAGGTGCTCGAGGAGTTGGCCGCGCGCTGGGCGGCGGTGGCGGTCGCGGTGAGCGTGCACAGCCTGTCCTGCCATCCCCTGTTCGCCTACGGCACCGCCGAACAGCGGCAGCGATGGCTGCCGGAGATGTTGTCCGGCAACCTGATCGGCGCGTACAGCCTGTCCGAGGCGCATGCCGGATCCGATGCGGCGGCGCTGCGCTGCCGGGCGGTGGAGGTCGACGGCGGCTACCGGATCACCGGCACCAAGGCGTGGATCACCAACGGCGGCCGGGCCGACTACTACACCCTGTTCGCCCGCACGGGCGAAGGGTCCCGCGGTGTGTCCTGCTTCCTGGTGCCCGCCGACACCGCGGGCCTGACCTTCGGCAAGCCCGAGGAGAAGATGGGCCTGCGCGCGGTCCCCACCACCTCCGCCGCCTACGACGACGCCTTCCTGCCCGCCGAGCGCCGCATCGGAGACCCCGGCCAGGGCCTGTCCATCGCCTTCAGCGCCCTCGATTCCGGCCGCCTCGGCATCGCGGCCGTGGCCACCGGCATCGCGCAGCGCGCCCTGGACGACGCCGTCGCCTACGCTCGGGACCGCGAAGCGTTCGGCCGCCGCATCATCGACCACCAGGGGCTCGGCTTCCTACTCGCCGATATGGCCGCCGCCGTGGACTCCGCCCGCGCCACCTACCTCGACGCCGCCCGCCGCCGCGACGCCGGACTGCCGTACTCGCGTCAGGCCAGCGTCGCCAAATTGGTGGCCACCGACGCCGCCATGAAGGTGACCACCGACGCCGTTCAGGTCTTCGGCGGCTACGGCTACACCCAGGACTTCCCAGTGGAGCGCTATATGCGCGAAGCCAAGATCACGCAGATCTTCGAGGGCACCAACCAGATCCAGCGCCTGGTCATCGCCCGCGATCTGGCGGGGAAGTAGCGGCTGCGCGCGCCTATTTCAGATCGGCCAGATCGAGGCCGAGCATGGCCAGCAGTTCCGTGCACTCGGCGGCGCTGCGCGCGTGGACGGCGACCGTTTTCGCGGCCAGGGCGTTGCGCTCGAGCAGGGCCGCCTTCTCTGCGGCGCGGGCATCGGCGAAACCGATCACCGGATCCGGGTAGGAATTGCTGCGGGCCGTGGTCATGAAGGCTCCTTGCGGGTAGCCCCGACCGAAAACCTTGTGCCTGCGATCGAGGGCCGATACGCGATCACGATCCGCCGCGTGACGGCCGACGATCGGGTTCGACTGCCGCCGACGTTACCCGCTCGGCCGGTGCGGTACTCCATTACCCGATTACCGGCGCGTCAGCGCTGCGGGCCGGGGCCGTTCGGTTCCCGGGGATCGGTGTCGTCGGGGCGGCCTTCGCCCTGGTCACCGTCGGTGCTGGAGCCCGCGTCGGAGCCGATTCTGCGCGGTTTGGCCATGCGTCGGCCGCCCCGGGCTCGGCCCTCGGCCCCATCCCGCTTCCGTCGCGCCGCGCCGAAGTCGATCACGCTCGCGTCCTGCTCGGCGTCCGCCGCATCCGGTCGCACGGTCGGCAGCCAGGCCGAGCCGGGTCCGGCCTGCCACCAACCCGTCTCCCGCTGCAATTCCGAGCGCAGCACGGGCCTGGTGGGTGCGGGATCGTAGACCGATCCGCCGCCTTCCGACCGCCATGTCTTGCGGGGTTGCTCGCCGGGTTCCTCGGACATCCGCCGCGGTCGCCGCGGCAGCCGGACCGGCTTGCCAGCCTCGGACGCCCCTGCACCGGACGCCCCGCTCTCGGCGGCCTTCATCCCCTCCAGTTTCCTGCGCAAATGCTCCACCGCGTCGAACCCCGGCTCCCCGGGCTCCGACGGGCCACCCCGCCCCGGCACGTCCCGATCCGACATCGAACTAGCCACCGACAGGCGCTATGGCGCCCACCCGCGCCCCGACCGCCGCCGACCCGAACCGACCTCGGACCTTCTTCCTGATCGCATTCCGCACGTCCGTATCCTCCCTCGGCACCACCGCGCCCGTTTACCGCTCCGACCACCGCATACCGGAGCCAACCCCGCACGCCGTCGCCACGTGACGAATCAACGATAACCCGCCCCGGCGCACGGGCTCGTCAGGGCGGTTGTCAGCGTCGGCGGCCCGCACGCCCACGTGCCGTCGCGAAGTCCCATGCGGGCGCGGGCGTCGGCGCCGGGGTTCCCCCGGATCTCGACTACATCCGGCGTATGACCGGGTGTGCACCCCGTGGGCGACGCCCGACGGGTCATCGTGCGGCTAGCGTCGGAGCATGCCTTCACACTGGTGGGAGAACAACTCATGGCGATGACCGTGCTTCGTCGCATCATGGCGGTGGCCGCTGTCGTCGGGGTGGTCGGTGCGGCGGGCTGCGCCGACGATCCGGCGGAATCTCCCGGACCGTTGTCGGCCGAGGCCCGCGAGGCGGTGCGGCGGGCGTTGGGTGCCGCGGTGGCGGCGGGGATACCCGGAGTCCAGGTCGTCGTCACCGAGCGGGGCCGGGAGTGGAGTGCCAGCGCCGGTGTCGGCGATATCGCCACCGGAGCGCCCTTTCCCCCGGACGCACATGTGCGGATCGGCAGCAATACCAAGGCATTCGTCGCCACCGTCGTGATGCAGCTCGTGGCGGAGAGCTCGGTGGAGCTCGACAGCCCCGTCGAACGCTATCTGCCCGGTGTGGTGCGTGGCGACGGCATCGACGGCGACCGCATCACCGTGCGCGACCTCCTGCAGCACACCAGCGGTCTGCCCGAGTACCTCGGATTGCCGGAACTGCAAGATGATTCGGACAGTCTGCTGACCCGTCGGTTCGACACCGCGGACCTGGTCCGCCGCGCCATGACCATGCCCGCGCGCTTCGCCCCGGGTGCTCGGGCCGAATACAGCAATACCAACTACCTCGTGCTCGGCATGCTCGTCGAACGGCTGACCGGGCACGCCATCGCCGACGAAATCACCCGCCGGATCGCCGGCCCGCTGGCCCTGCACGACACGTATTTCCCCACCCCTGGTGATACCGACATCCGCATTCCCCACCCGCACGGCTACGAACAGCTCGACGGCGAACCCCTGGACCTGACCCGCTTCGATCCCTCCTGGGCGGGCAGCGCCGGCGCCATGATCTCCACCGGCTCGGACACGAACCGCTTCTTCACCGCACTTCTCACCGAAAACCTGCTCCCCCCAACTCAACTCGACGCCATGCGCACCAACCCCCGCCCCCTGACCAACCGCCCCGGTCTCTCCTACGGCCTCGGCCTCACCCAGCAGCCCGTCCCGTGCGACACCGACGTCTGGGGCCACGGCGGCTCCATTCCCGGCTTCCGCACGTTCAACGGCGTCACCCCCACCGGCCGCGCCGTCACCGTGATCTCCAACCTCCGCGCCGAAGACCCCGAGGTCACCGCCACCGCCCAAACCGTCTTCGACACCGCCATCTGCGCGGTCGCCTGAACCACAGTCGGCCGTAGTCGTGCGCCCGGTCCGGATATCGAGCGCGGCGTACGAACTCTCGTGGTGTCAGCGGTGGCGTTGATGGCCGGGCGATGCTCGCGGTGCCGGTTCGTATCCGGCCCGGGCGGACGGGTATCAGCTCACGTCGTCGCCCTGCGTCAACGCGAGGCGGGCCGCGTGGATGGTGGGGTGGTGGGCGGTTCCGCGCCGGTAGGCGATGTGGGTGCGGCGGCGGGTGGCGAGGGGGGTGAGGTGGATGGCGGCGGGTGGGGTGTGGAGGGCGAGTTGGGGGATGAGCGCCACGCCCTGGCCCGCCGCCACCAGGGCGAGGACGGCGTCGAAATCGTCGGCGTGGTGGCGGATGTGGGGGGTGAATCCGGCGGCCTGGCAGGTGCGGATGGTCATGGTGTGGCAGAGGGTGCCCGGGGTGCCCGCGATCCAGGGGGTGTCGCGGTGGGTGGGCAGCGGGGCGGGGGAGAGGGCGGCGAGGTAGACGGTCTCCTCGAGCAGCGGCTCGGTGTCGAGGGCCGGGTCGGGGGCGACGGGCACGTAGTCGTATTCCTGGACCAGGGCGATGTCGAGGGTGTCGGTGCGCAGCGCCCCGGGGGCCAGCGCCGGGTCCAGCTCGGTGACCGACAGTTCCAATTCGGGGTGTGCGGTGCTCAGGGTGACCAGGGCGGGTGCGAGGATGGTGCGAATCGCGGTGGGGAAGACGCCGATTCGCAGTCGGCCGGTCAATGCCGCACGGCCCGCGGCCAATTCGGCGGTGGCCTGCTCCAGTACCGCCAGAATCGTCTCGGTGTGCTCGACCAGGCCGTGCGCGGCGGCGGTGAGGGTGACGCGGCGGCCGGTGCGCTCCAGCAGCGGCACTCCGGCTTCCCGCTCCAGCGCGGTCAGCTGCTGGGAGACGGCGGACGGAGTGAAGTTCAACGCCTCCGCGACCGCCGCGATGGTCTCCCGGCGCGCCAGTTCGCGCAGCAGGCGCAGTTTGCGCACATCGAGCATCAGTTCAGCTTACGCTCCCATGAAGAAACGTGAACTGGACCTAATGAGCCTCGCGCGGGAGGCTCATGCCATGACGCTCTCCGGACTCTTCGTGCCCCTGGTCACGCCGTTCACCGCCGACGACACCATTGCCGCCGACGCCCTGGCCGGGCTGGCGCATTCCGCCCTCGAGCAGGGCGCGACCGGTCTCGTCGCACTCGGCACCACGGCGGAGGCCGCGACCCTCACGGAGCCCGAACGCGCGCTCGTCGTCGATATCTGCACGCGGGTGTGCCGGGAGCACGACGCTCCGCTGATCGTCGGCGCGGGCACCAACTCCACCGCCGCCTCACTGGCCGCGCTGGCGGGTCTCGACTCGGCGGTCGCCGCCGCGCTGACCGTCGTTCCCTATTACATCCGCCCCACCGAGGCGGGTGTGCTGGCGCATTTCCGGCGTCTCGCCGCGACCAGCCCGGTGCCGCTGGTGGTCTACAACATTCCGTATCGCACCGGCCGCACCCTCGGCCCGGAAACGCTGCGGGCACTCGCCGCCATCCCGAACATCGTCGGCGTCAAACATGCCGTCGGCGCGGTCGACGAGACCACTGTCGACCTGATGCGCACCTGCCCAGCCGATTTCGCGGTGCTGGCGGGCGACGACCTCTTCGCCGCACCCCTGCTCGCCCTGGGTGCGTCGGGTGCGATTCTGGCCTCGGCCACCGTGGCCACCGACGCCTTCGCCGCGCTGGTCTCCACCTGGCGGCACGGCCCCATCGACAAGGCCCGACATCTGAGCAACGCCCTGGCCGGTGTGTCAGCGGCCCTGTTCGCCGAACCCAACCCCACCGTCGTCAAGGCGGTACTGGCCGACCGAGGCCGCATCCCCACGGCCTCGGTCCGGCTTCCGTTGCTACCCGCCGCCGAGGAGAGCGCGCGCGCGGCCGTGGCCGCCCTCGATCTCCTTGCCGCCGAGCTCTAATCGGTACAACTCGACGAATCAGCCCCGCTTGCGCCGACGCGTCAGTACTCCCGCCACCCAGCCGAGCGCGAACATGGCCAGTAGAACCAGCCACATGGGCGAACGAATGGTGATGAACAGCAGCTCGATCGACACCTTGGTGCGATTCTGCACGACGAACAGAACCGCCAAGGCGGTCACGCCGAGTGCCACCCACTGCGTGGGCGAGACGCGCCCGAGAACACTGGGTTTACCGTTGTCGCTCATGCCGTTGCTCCCGTTGTGGTCGTCCGGCCTGGAGGAGTACGGCTCCGACTTTGACACATGGACGGCGTTCCCGGCCGCAGCCGGGCTTCCGGGTGTGTCGAATTACTTCAGGGCGACACGAGCTCCGGCGGCTTCGAGTTTGAGTTTGGCGGTCTCGGCGGCGGTTTGGTCCACCTGTTCCAGGATTCGCGCCGGGGCGGACTCGACCAGATCCTTGGCCTCCTTGAGGCCGAGGCCCGGGATGACCTCCCGCATCGCCTTGATGACTTGAATCTTCTTGTCGCCGAAGGATTCCAGGACCAGATCGAATTCGGTCCGCTCATCGGCCGCCTCGGCGGTCGGGGCAGCCTCGGCGGTGACGGCGGCGGCCGTGGGCACGGCGGCGGTCACCCCGAATTCGTCCTCGAACGCCTTGAGGAAGGCCGAAAGCTCCAGCAGCGTCATACCTTTGAAAACATCGAGCAGTTCGTCGATGGTCATTTTGGCCATGATCATTCCCCTATGCGGCCCGACCTGGAGATATCTCCAGGCTACGCGGCGCGCGGGGTGTGCTCGGGGCCCTTGTGCAGATCCTCGAGGAACGCCCGGTGCGTGGCGCAGCGGTGCGCCGGGCCGGGGGTGACGAAGGCGGGGTCCAGCCGCTGCGCGAAGGTCAGGTTGTCCCGGCGCCAGCAATCGACGCATACCGGCTCGCCCATGTCGTCCTCCTCGGGCCGTTCGCGGAAATCCTGTGCGTCTCTTGATTCCCCGTTCCGTATCCGATCAGTCCGCCGTACCCATTTGTTCCTCGGATCGTTACGCGGCCGCGCCGGTCGGAGCCCCTTTTCTGTCCTCAGTACAAAATGTGCCATTGACAAATGGCACATTCAGGGATGATTCTCTTGCTATGACGAGAGCAAGGTCAACGGCGACCTGCGCATCGGCGGCGATACCCGCCTCGGCCTCGCGACAAGCGCGGCTCGCGGCGACGGCGTCGGTGGTCGGATTACGCCGGGTCAATGGACTGCTGCCGCGCAATCGCGTGGGCATCGAACTGGGCCGCGGGCTGATCGCCGGCGTGATGGCCGCCTTCGGCCCGCCCCTACCGGGGACGCGGGTCACCCCGGTCCGCTCCGGCGCGCTGCGCGGCGAGTGGGTGCGCGCGGCCGGAGTCGCGCACGGGCCGCGGGCGATCTACTACATCCACGGCAGCGGCTACGTGGTGTGCTCGGCGCGCACCCATCGCGGACTGGCGTCGCGGCTGTCGAAACTCACTGGACTGCCGGTCTTCCTGATCGACTACCGGCTCGCCCCCGAACACCGCTTCCCGGCGGCGGCCGACGATGTGGCGGCCGGATACCGCTGGCTGCTCGACCAGGGGCACCGTCCCGAGGACCTGGTGATCGGCGGCGATTCCGCGGGCGGACATCTGACCCTGGACCTGCTGTTGCAGAACGCGGCGGGGGATCGGCCGCAACCGGCGGGCGCGTTCATGTACTCGCCGCTCATGGACCTCACCCTGACCATGGCCGAGCGGCGCGACCGCGAAGTTCCCGACCCGATGGCCCCGGCGCGCACCGGTCGCCGGCTCATCGAGCTCTACACCGAAGGGCAGCATCCGGATTCGCCGCGGCTGCGCCTCACCGTGCCGCGCGGTGCGGCACTTCCGCCGCTGCTGGTGCAGGCCAGTGCGGGGGAGATGCTCGCCGACGACGCCCGGCACCTGCGCGATATGGCCGTCGCGGCCGGGGTGCGCTGCGATCTGGAACTCTGGCCCGGTCGCATCCATGTATTCCAGGCTCTGCCGCTGCTGGTTCCCGAAGCGGCGCAGGCGCTTCGGCGCACGCGGGGCTTCGTCGCGGACGCACTCGCCGCGGCGGCCGCCGACCGGACGAAAGTGGGCTGACATGTCGATTCTCGACGCGGTGCTGCCGGTACTCGGCAGTCGACGATCACACGGTGCGCGTGCCGTGGTCACCGGCGCGGGCAGCGGCATCGGCCGGGCCTTCGCCCTCGAGGTCGCCGCGCGCGGCGGCGACGTGGTGTGCGCGGACATCGACAAAGATCGCGCCGACGACACGGTGCGGTTGATCGAGCGCACGCACGGCCGACCCGCCCACGCGATCTTCTGCGATGTCTCCCGCCGCGAGGACGTGGAGAGCCTGGCATTGCACAGCGAGCTCATCTTCGGTGGCGCACCGACCCTGGTGATCAACAACGCCGGGGTCGGCATCGGCGGAAAGCCGGTGGGCGATATCGGTTTCGCCGACTGGGAGTGGGCGCTCGGCATCAATCTGTGGGGTGTCGTGCACGGCTGTGAGATCTTCGCGCCGCGGCTGCGTGCGGCCGGTCGCGGTGGCATCGTCAATGTCGCCTCCGCCGCCGGATTCGCGGCGGCCCCGGGGATGGCCGCCTACAACGTCTCCAAGGCCGGGGTGATGTCGCTGTCGGAGACCCTCGCCGCGGAACTGTCCGGCACCGGTGTGGCGGTGACGGTGCTGTGCCCCACCTTCGTCAAGACGAATGTGGTGCGCGACGGCCGCATCGGCGCACCCTCGGCCCGGCTGGCCGACGAACTCATGCGCCGAACCGGCTTCGCTCCCGAACGGGTCGCCCGCACCGCCCTCGACGCCAACGACCGCGGCCGCCTCTATGTGCTGCCGCAGCTGGACGCCCACGCCGTCTGGCTGCTCAAGCGGTCCTTCCCCGCCCTCTACACCCATGCCCTCGGTGTGCTGAATCGAATTCTCCCGCAGGACGATTCGACCCAGGCCGCACCGCTGGAACAGACAGGAGTCTGATATGTCCTTCGACTTCGAGGCCATGTTGGCCAAGATCAAGTCCCGGCAGTGGGCGCTCGCCGACATCGACTGGGACGCACCGGGAGCCGAGCTCATCGAGCCCGAACTGCACGCCAAGCTGAAACCCTTCATGGCCGATCTCATGTGGATCGAGAACGTCGGGGCGCGCGGTTTCGCGGCCATGGCCAAGAAGGCCCCGACCGAGACGCTGAAGCAGATCTACCAGTACTTCCATGCCGAGGAGCAGCGGCACGCCAATGCCGAACTCGCGCTCATGCGCCGCTGGGGCATGCTCGACGGCGACGAGATCCCCGAGCCGAACATCAATGTCAAGCTGGTGATCGAGTTCCTGGACTCGCACGCCGACGATATGTCGCTGTCGTTCCTGGGCACCGTCATCCCCATGCTCGAGGTGGCGCTGGACGGCGCGCTGATCAAGTTCGTCACCGACGAGATCACCGACCCGGTCGCGCAGGAGGTCTTCAAGAAGATCAACGCCGACGAATCACGGCATCTGGCCACCGATTACGCGGTGATGGAGCTGCTCGGTCACGCCACCGCCCGCAAACTCGCCATCGATCTGGTCGGCGGCTGGGCGAAACCCTCGTTCCTCGTCGGCGTGCTCAGCTATGTGCCGCTGCTGAACAAGATGCGCGACAATATCGTCGCCATGGGGGTGGACGAGGAGAAGCTGTACGCGGCCATGCGGCGATTCAAGGCCGTCGGCGAGCGCACCCCGATCGCCAATCGCGTGCCCATGTACCGCATCGTCAAGATGCACAGCGGCTGGGTGATCAACCGCGATCACCCGTATCACCTGTTCGCCGACGCCATGGTCAAGCTGACCGCGCGCATCCCGGACCGCTTCCTCGGGCCGCGGCCGACCTGGTCCTCCGAACTCACCTACGAGCCGGTCGCATGAGCACGGGCCAGCCACTGGACGTGGCGATCATCGGCGCGGGCTTCGCGGGCATCGGCACCGCGATCCGCCTGCGGCAGAAGGGGATCACCGACTTCGAACTGTTCGAGCGGGACACCCGGGTGGGCGGCACCTGGCGGGACAACACCTATCCCGGCGCGGCCTGCGACATCCCGTCGCGGCTGTACTCGTACGCCTTCGCACCCAATCCGGACTGGTCGCACACCTACTCCGGCAGTGCGGAGATCCTCGCCTACATCGAATCCATGGTGGACGAGTTCGGCATCCACCCCCATATTCGCTTCGACCACACCGTGAGCGGTCTGGTGTTCGACGAGGTGAGCGGGCTCTGGGACATCGCCTTCGCGGGCGGCCGCCGACAGGTGAAGGCGCGCAGCGTGGTCATCGCCTCCGGACCGCTGTCCAATGCCAGCTTCCCGAACATCCCCGGCATCGAGGACTACGCGGGCCACAAGATCCACAGTGCCCGCTGGGATCACGACTACGACTTCACCGGTAAGAAGGTCGGCGTGGTCGGCACCGGTGCCAGCGCCGTGCAGATCATTCCCGAACTCGTGGACCGGGCGGCGGCGGTGAAGGTCTTCCAGCGCACGCCGGGCTGGGTGCTGCCCCGGGCCAACCGGCGCACCAGCGGTGCCACCCGAGCGCTGTACCGGCAGGCGCCCATCACCCAGAAGCTCGCGCGCGACGCCTGGTTCTGGGGCCACGAGTCGGTGGCGCTGGGGGTGGTGTGGAATTCGCCGCTGACCCGGGTGGTGGAATCGGTCGCGCGGCTGCATCTGCGCGGTCAGGTACGCGACCCGTGGCTGCGCCGTCAGCTCACCCCGGACTTCCGGGCGGGCTGCAAGCGCCTGCTGATCAGCAACGACTACTACCCGGCACTGCAACGGGAGAACTGCAAGCTCATCACCTGGCCGATCGCGCGGCTCAGCGAGCACGGCATCCGCACCGCCGAGGGCATCGAGCACCGGTTCGACTGCATCGTGTTCGCCACCGGCTTCGACGTGTCCAAGGCCGGGGCTCCCATTCCGGTCACCGGACGCGACGGACGGGTGCTGGGCGACGAATGGAGCAGGGGCGCATACGCGTTCAAGAGCGTCGCGGTGGCGGGCTATCCGAACCTGTTCCTCACCTTCGGCCCGAACTCCGGACCCGGCCACAACTCGGCGCTGGTGTACATGGAGGCGCAGATCGAATACCTCACCGACGCCATCGGCATGCTGCTGGACCGTGATCTGCGCATGCTCGAGGTGCGTCGCGATCGGCAGGACCGCTACAACGCGCGCATCCAGCGCAGGCTGTCGGCCACCACCTGGAACTCCGGCTGCCGCAGCTGGTACCTCACCGAAGACGGCTTCAACGCCACCATGTACCCGGGCTTCGGCACCCAGTTCGTACGCCAGCTGGCCCGGGTGGAACTCGACGACTACGTACTCACCCCGCGCGATGTGGCACCCGCGAGTGCCGACCGTGGAATCGCCGTCTCCCTCGGCTAATGTCGTCTCCGAGCGTGACGCCCGTGCCGCCGACCGGCGCACGGGCGACGCGTCCGGGCGAACCGCGACACAGGGAGGGCGAGACGAGGATGGCGGAATACCGCATCGACGATCTCGCGCGGGCCGCCGGAACCACCGCCCGCAATGTGCGCGCCTATCAGGAGCGCGGCCTGCTCGCCACACCCACCCGGCGCAGCGGCCGCGCACTCATCTACGACGATTCGCACCTCGCCCGGCTGCGCATCATCGACGCCCTGCTGCAGCGCGGGTTCACCACCGCGCACATCGCCGACTTCATCACCAGCTGGGAGACCGGCAAGGACCTCACCGAGGTGCTCGGCCTGCAACAGGCGGTCACCGCCACCTGGGGCAGCAGCGCCGCACCACTGGAGGTGCCGCGTGAGCTCGTGGACACCTTCCTGGGGGGTGTCGACGGAGCCCCGGTGACCGGCGACGAGTTGGAACGGCTGGCCGAGCTGGGACTGATCCGGCTGCACGCCGAGACGGTCGAATTCACTCAGCCGGAACTGCTGGAGACCTTCGGGGCGCTGCACGGCTACGGATTCGGGCTCGAGTCCCTGATCGACGTCTATGCCGCCGTCGGTCGTCGCGTGGACGACATCGCCCGGCTCATGGTCACCGCGGCCAAGGACCACATCGTCGCCGAGCACGGTGCCGGCTGGCTGCCCGACAGCGATGCCGAGGTCGCCGCCACCACCAAGATGCTCAATCACCTGCGGGAGCTGGGTGTGACGGCGGTGCAGAACACCCTGGCCCAGGCACTGGACCGGGTGTTGCAGAGCGAACTCAGCGCCTACCTGGAGACGGCCGCCGAAAAGCGCGGTGCGACAAAGCAACCGAAGGACTAGCGGAACGGCCGCGCCCGCCCGGTGGCGTACGTCCCCATCGAGGTGTGGCGGGCCGGTTACGGTGGCGGGGGATGTGAGGTCGTCGGCGGAAGGGGCTCGAGATGCGCGAACTCGGTGTGGCGGTGATCGGCTACGGGCTGGCCGGGGCGGTGTTCCACGCGCCGCTCATCGCCGCCGATCCGCGCTTGCGGGTGGCGGTGGTGGTGACCTCCTCGGCCGAGCGGGCCGAGCGGGCGCGGCGGGAGCATCCGGGGGTGCGGGTGCTGGCGGCGGTCGAGGAGCTGTTCGCCGATCCGGCGGGCATCGATCTCGTGGTCGTCGCGACGCCCAACCGGACCCATGCCCCGCTCGCCGTGTGGGCGCTGGAGGCGGGGCTGCCGGTGGTGGTCGACAAGCCGTTCGCCCTCACGGCGGCGGAGGGCGAACAGGTGGTGGCGGCCGCCGAACGGGCCGGGCTGGCGCTGTCGGTGTTCCAGAATCGGCGGTGGGACAGCGACTTCCGCACCATCGAGGCGCTGATCGGCGACGGTCGGCTGGGGGAGGTGCGGCGCTTCGAATCCCGGTTCGAGCGGTGGCGGCCGGTGACCAAGGGCGGTTGGCGGGAGCTGGGCAGTGCCGAGGAAGGCGCGGGAATTCTCTACGACCTGGGCAGTCATCTGGTCGACCAGGCACTCACCCTGTTCGGACCGGTCACCGACGTGTACTGCGAACTGGACAGCCGCCGGCCCGGCGTCCAGGCCGACGACGATGCCTTCGTGGCGCTCACCCACGCCTCCGGCGTCCGCTCGCACCTGTGGATGAGCGCCGTGGCAGCCCAGCTCGGACCGCGCTTCCGGGTGCTCGGCTCCGAGAACGGCTATGTCAGTTACGGTCTCGACCCGCAGGAGCAGGCGCTGCGCGACGGGCGTCGACCCGATGACGGAAAACCCTGGGGGACGGTCGATGTCGAGCACGGGGGCTGGTTCGGCACCGAGGGGGATACGCGCCGGATCGCCAGCGAGCCGGGCGACTATCCCGCCTTCTATCGCGGTATGGCGGCCGCGCTCATCGACGGCGCTCCGGTTCCCGTCGACCCGCGCGATGCCGTGGCGGCGCTGCGCGTCCTGGAGCGGGCCCGCGCGTCCGCGTCACCCTGAATCCACCTACCAATCGACATCCACCTACCAATTGACCAATGAGTAATTTACTATCGGGTCAATTAGCTGTCGATCGAAAGGCGGGACATGGCGGATCGATCCTGGTGGGGGTGGGGCACCCGCGCCGACGCGGTGACCGGTGCGGAACGCGAGGCGCTGACCACGCGGGTGGCGGCGCTGCTGCCCGGGACCGACCTCAGCGTGCACGAACCGCCCGACCTCGCCGAGCTCGATATCCCCGCCCCTCGGATACACGCCCCGGAATCCCTGGCGCCCTTGGCCTCCGATGATCGCGAGGATCGGGTGGCACACGGGCACGGTCAGGCGTTCCGCGACGTGGTGCGAAATCTGCTGGGCCGCATCGACCATGTACCCGACCTGGTGCTGCGGCCGCGCGGTGAATCCGACGTCGCCGCCGTTCTCGACTGGTGCGGCGGCGCGGATATCGCGGTGATCCCGTACGGCGGCGGCACCTCCGTGGTCGGCGGCGTCGAACCACGCTGTGCCGCCGACTATTCCGGTGTCGTCGCACTGGACCTCGGCCGCCTGGACCGGATCGTCGAGATCGACCGCACCAGCCGGGCCGCCCGCATTCAGGCCGGAATCCTGGGTCCCGCACTGGAAGCCGGTCTGCGCGACCACCGGCTGACGCTGCGCCACTTCCCGCAGTCCTTCGAATTCTCCACCCTGGGCGGCTGGCTCGCCACGCGCGCGGGCGGGCACTACTCGACCGTGTACACCCACATCGACGACATGGTGGAATCGCTGCGCGTCGTCACACCGGCCGGGATCAGCGAATCGCGCCGCCTGCCCGGTTCCGGCGCCGGACCGTCACCCGACCGGATGTTCCTCGGCTCGGAGGGCACCCTCGGCGTCATCACCGAGGCGTGGATGCGGCTGCAGGACCGGCCACGCTGGCGGGCCGGAGCCTCGGTGCACTTCGACGACTACGCGCGCGCCGTGACCGCCACGCGGGTCATCGCGCAGGCGGGCCTGTTCCCGGCCAACTGCCGCCTCCTCGACCCGGTGGAAGCCTTCCTCAATGCCGGAACCGGCACCGCGGGCGGGGTGCTCGTGCTCGGGTTCGAATCCGCCGACCATCCGGTCGACGCGCCGATGGCGCGGGCCATCGAGATCTGCGCCGATTACGGCGGGCGGGTGCCCGACGGGGTGCGCGTCTCCGACACCGCCGAGGCGAAGGTGAGTTCCGGCGCCTCGGACGTATGGCGCTCGTCCTTCCTGCGCATGCCCTATCAGCGCGATGCCCTGGCCGCGCAGTCCATGATCGTGGAGACCTTCGAAACCGCCTGCACCTGGGATCGTTTCGAGGAACTGCGCGCCGCCGTGCTGGCCGCCGCCACCGCCGCCTTCGCGGCGACCGGCACCACCGGCCTGGTCAGCTGCCGCTTCACCCACGTCTACCCGGACGGCCCCGCGCCCTACTTCGGCGTCTACGCGGCGGGCCGGTGGGGCAGCACCGTGGCGCAGTGGGACGACATCAAGGCGGCGGTCTCGGAGGCACTCGCCGGTGCGGGCGCGACCATCACCCACCATCACGCCGTCGGTCGCGATCACCGCCCCTGGTACGACCGGCAGCGACCCGAACCGTTCGCACTCGCCCTGCGGGCGACGAAGACGGCACTCGATCCGGCGGGCATTCTCAACCCCGGCGTTCTCCTCGATCCACCCGCGACGGTGGGCCACCCGTAGCCCCTCACCGCCGCGCATGGCCGGATCTGCCATAGTCGTGTCGTTGACGCCACGGCCGACGCACGCGAGGCTGGGCATATGCGGGTGGTGCTGTTCGTCGTCTTCGACGGATTCCAGCTTCTGGACCTGGCCGGACCCGCCGACGTGTTCTCCTCGGCGGCGCTCATGGGCGCGCGTCCGGGGTACCGGGTCGAGATCGCCGCGGTGCGGTCCGGGCCGGTGCGTTCGGCCAGCGGTGTCGAGGTCACGGCCGCACATGCGCTCGACACCTGGTCCGAACCGGTGGACACGGTGCTCGTGGTCGGCGGACTCAGCGCCTGGAACGCCAGCCGCGACGCCGAACTGATCGCGGGCATTCGACGCGTCGCGAACTCCGCCGAGCGCGTCGGCTCGGTGTGCTCCGGCGCGTTCCTGCTGGCTCGCAGCGGCCTGCTCGACGGCCGCAAGGCCACCACGCACTGGGCGGGCGGGGAGATGCTGGCCCGCGAGTTCCCGGGCGTGTGCACCGAACCCGACCGCATCTACGTCCGGGACGGGCCGGTGTGGACGTCGGCGGGCGTCACCGCGGGCATCGATCTGGCCCTGGCCATCGTCGGCGCGGACCACGGTCCCGAACTCTCCCGCGAGGTGGCCCGCTGGCTGGTGGTCTACCTGCACCGCCCCGGCGGGCAGAGCCAATTCAGCGCGCCGATCGCCGCCGGACCCTGCCGGCGCAGGTCGCTGCGCGAGCTGCAGGTCTGGGTGGAGGAGAACCTCACCGCCGATCTGTCCCTGGCCACCCTGGCACAGCGGGCGGGCATGAGCACCCGCCACTTCTCCCGCGTCTTCGCCGACGAGATCGGCACCACCCCCGCGCGCTACGTCGAGCGGGTCCGCATCGGCGCGGCCCGGCGACTGCTGGAGACCACCGATCAACCGCTGTCCCGGGTCGCCGCCGCCGTCGGCCTGGGCAGCCCCGAAACCCTCTACCGGATCTTCCACCGGCACTTGGGCATACCGCCCGGCGAATACCGCGCCCGCTTCGCCCGCAACTGAAAGAGAACGCCCCCATGACATTTCAGACCGCCATCGTGCTGTATCCGGGCATGACCGTGCTGGACGCCATCGGCCCCTACGAGGTGTTGCGCTACCTGCCCGACAGCGAATTGCGTTTCGTCTCCAATGAAGTCGGCCCCATCGTCTCCGACAGCGGGGTGCTCGTCCTGGGGGCCACCCACACCTTCGCCGAGACACCCGCACCCGATCTGGTGCTGGTTCCGGGCTCGGAGGCGGCGACCACCGAGGCCATGGCCAACGGTGAGCTCATCGCATGGCTGCGCGCGGTGCACCCGAACACGCGGTGGACCACCTCGGTGTGCAGCGGTGCGCTGGTGCTGGCGGCGGCCGACATCCTGCGCGGGCATCCCGCCACCACGCACTGGTCGGCGCAGCCGGCGCTGGCCGCCTTCGGGGCCGAATCCCGCCCGCACGACCGCATGGTGCGCAGCGGCAAGATCGTCACCGCCGCCGGGGTCTCGGCCGGAATCGACCTCGGCCTCTGGCTGGTGGGCGAGATCGCCGGGACCGAACGCGCCGAAATGGCGCAGCTGGTCATCGAATACGACCCGCAGCCGCCCTTCGACACCGGCCACCCCGACAAGGCACCCGCGGCCCTGCTCCGCCGGACCCGCCTCGAGATGTCCACCCGCGCTGTCACCCCGCGCGTCCCGTTCGACGTCGCCACGGCCATGTGGCGGCTCACCCTCAACCGGATCCGCGACCGCGCGGCCAAGCGCGCGAAGGTGTAGCGCGCGTTCACATCCAGCGCAGCAGTTCGGCCGTGCGCAGGCGACCGGTCGGAACGGCCGACGGCGACGGCGCCGCCGCCGGATACCCCATGGCCACCGCATGCCGGGGCAGCCACTCCGCGGGCAGCCCCAGCAGCGCCGCCACCCGCGAAACATTCTCCGCCGGATGGAAAGTCGTCGGACACGACCCCAACCCCAGCTCCCGCGCTGCCAGACAGACCGACTGCGTCACCCGCCCCATGTCGAACAGCGTGTCCGAGAACTCGTTCGCCACCGACGCCAGTACCAACACCACCGGAGCCGCCGCCAGATGCACGGCATAGGCCCCGCACCGACTCAACTCCGCCCGCAGCGCCGCATCCGACACCGCGACGAACCGCCACGGCTGCCGATTCCGCGCCGACCCCGTCCACCGCGCCGCCTCGACGATCCGCTCGACCGACTCCCGGGGAACGGGGTCGGGCCGGTAGTGCCGGACGGCTCGCAGGGCTCGCAGGGGTTCCAGGGATTCGCGCATCGCGGTGATGCTAGCGACCGGCGGTCACCGCTTCGGAGCACGGTGTCACACCGGCACCTCGGTGGCCTCCCGGGTTCGGCCGCGGCGGCGGGCCGTGACGGTCCGGGTGATCACGCCGCGGGTGGGCGCGAAGAGGTAGGCCAGGGTGAAGGCGATGCCCTGGACCACGACGACCATGCCGCCGGGCGCGGTGTCGACGTGGTAGCTGATGTAGAGACCGGCGACCGAGCACACCACCGAGACGGTGGGCGCGATGAGGAGCATGTGGCCGAAGCGGTCGGTGAGCAGATGCGCGGTCGCGCCCGGGATGATGAGCATGGCCACCACCAGGATGACGCCGACCGCTTGCAGGGCGAGGACCGCCGTCAGGGCGAGCAGTCCCAGCAGGGCGGCGCCGAGCAGGCGGGGGCGCAGGCCGAGGGCGTGGGCGTGGGTGGGGTCGAAGGCGTAGAGGGTGAAGTCGCGGCGTTTGAGGACCAGGGCGGCCATGACGATGGCGGCGAGGATCGCGATCTGGATCAGTTCCGAGCGGCCGACACCGAGCAGGTTGCCGAAGATGATGTGGTTGAGGTCGGTATTGCTGGGGGTCACCGACACCAGCACCAGGCCGAGGGCGAACAGCGTGGTGAAGACGATGCCGATGGCGGCGTCCTCCTTCACCCGGCTGGTATCGCGCACCACGCCGATCAGGGCGACCGCGAGGAAACCGAAGATCACCGCGCCCACCGCGAACGGCGCGCCGACGATATAGGCCAGCACCACGCCCGGCAGCACCGCGTGCGAGACGGCGTCGCCCATGAGCGACCAGCCGATCAGCACCAGCCAGCAGGACAGCGTCGCGCACACCACGGCGGTGATCACGGTGGTGGCCAGGGCGCGCACCATGAATTCGTAGCGCAGCGGATCGGCGAACAGTTCGGTGAGTGTCATGGTCAACTCGCCTGCGCCAGTGCACCGCTGTCGGTGGCATCCACACCGAATGCCAGCGCCAGCTTTTCGGGCCGCAGCACCTCGCTCGGATCGCCGTGTGCGAGCACCCGGCGCATGAGCAGCACCGCTTCGTCCGCCAGCGCGGGCAGCGCGTGCAGGTCATGGGTGGACACCAGCACGGTCGCGCCCTCGTCGGCCAGTTCGCGCAGCAGCGCCGAAATGGTGGCCTCGGACCGCTTGTCGACGCCCGCGAACGGTTCGTCCAGCAGCAGAATCGTCGCGCCCTGGGCGATTCCGCGCGCCACGAAGGCACGCTTGCGCTGTCCGCCGGACAGCTGACCGATCTGCCGGTCGGCCAGCTCGGTGAGTTCCACCCGCTCCAGCGCGTGCGCGACCGCCTCGCGGTCGGCGCGGCGCGGCCGACGGGTGAACCCCATCCGGCCGTATCGCCCGGTCATCACCACATCGCGCACCGAGAGCGGAAAGTTCCAGTCCACGTCCTCGCTCTGCGGCACATAGCCGAGGGCGCCGGAGCGGCGCGCGCTCACGGGCGCGCCGCCGTTCACGCGCACCGTGCCCCGGTCCGGCTGCACCAGGCCCATGATGGCCTTGAACAGTGTCGACTTGCCGGAGCCGTTCATCCCGATCAGCCCGCACACCCGGCCGGGACGCAGGCTGAGATCGACCCCGTCCAACGCCAGCACCTCACCGTAATGGACTGCGACATCGGATATTTCGATGGCCGGTGTCTCGATCGCGCGAGTCATGATTGGGCTCCCCTCAGCGCGGTGGTGATCGTCCGGACGTCGTGCCGGATGAGGTCCAGGTAGGTCGGGACCGGGCCGTCGGCCTCGGACAGCGAATCCACGTACAGCGTGCCGCCGAAACGCGCACCGCTGGCCTCGACGACACGCTGCATGGGCGCGTCGGAGACGGTCGACTCGCAGAACACCGCCGGAACCCGGTTGGCGCGCACGAATTCGATGGCCGAGGTGATCTGCTGCGGCGTCGCCTGCTGTTCGGCGTTGACCGGCCAGATGTACTTCTCGGTGAGTCCGGCGTCGCGGGCGAGGTAGGAGAACGCGCCTTCACAGGTCACCAGGGCGCGCTCGTTGGTGGGCAGCGCCGCGAGGGTGCCGGTCAGTTCGTCGTGCACCTGCTGCAACTGCGCCTGATAGGCCGCGCCATTGGCCCGGAAGTCGGCCGCGTGCTCCGGATCGAGTTCGGAGAACGCGCGAATCATGTTGTCCACGTAGATCTTCACGTTCAGCGGCGACATCCACGCGTGCGGGTTCGGCTTGCCCGCGTAGGCGTCCTCGCCGATCGGAATGGGCGTGACTCCCTCGGTGACCACCACGTGTTCGACATCGAGATCCGCGACGAACTGCGCGAACCACGCTTCCAGATTCAATCCGTTGTCGAGGATGAGGTCGGCGGTCGACGCGGTGCGGATATCGCCCGGAGTCGGCTCGTAGCCGTGAATCTCCGCGCCCACCTTGGTGATCGACTCGACGGTGAGATGCTCTCCGGCCACATTGCGGGCGATATCGGCGAGCACGGTGAACGTGGTCAGCACCACCGGCTTCCCGTCCCGGCCGGCGGGGCTGCCGCAGGCGCTCACGGCCACCATGGCGGCGGCGAGCAGCGTCAGGGCGAACGCGCGGAAAATCGAACGATGCAGCGGGTGGAGCCAAACCTTCACCTGTCGAATCGTAAAGTTCGGCTTACCTAAATTTCAAGTCCAGAGTTCCCAAGAAACAGTAACGACCGGTAGGTCATGCTGGTGGCGGCTCCGGACGGCTCGGCCGAACCACCACCGCACCGGGCAGTGCGGAGGTCGCGACGGCCGTCTCCCGGATCCGGGCCCAGCGGCGACGGATCGCCTCCTTGGTGTTCGGCCGTAGGCGATACACCAGCAGCATGCCGACCGTGCAGCCCGCGGTGATCGCCAGCGCGACCAGTCCGGGCGCAAGCGCGCGCACCGGCTCGGTCGGCCGATACCAGCCCGGCGAATAGGCGACCCGTTCGAAATCCCTGCCCCACAACGCGACCGCCGCCGACGGCACGAACAGCACGGCGATGCACAGCGGCGGCACCGTGGGAAACAGCGGCGTCGCCGCGCCGAGGCAGTAGCCGCCCACGAACGCCACCGCGAGACCACCCACGACGGCGGGCACCTCGCCGTGCACCCCGGCGGCGACCGCCAGCACCGAGGCCACGGCCAGCACCGCCGTGAGCGCCGCCGCCACCAGCGGCAGCCCGCGGCGGTATCCGACGTACAGACCCAGTCCGATGGCGGCGACGAACAGCGGAACCACCCAGTCGGGACGCGGCACGGTGACCGGCGTGCTCCCGGCCGCGGCGAACGCGACCATGAGCAGCAACAGCAGACCGTCGCGGCCGGGCAGGAACAGCGCGGCGACGGTGGCCGCCACCACGATGACCAGCACGCCGACGGTCAGCACGGACAGGTCCCGGCCGTCGCGCGCGAACCACTCCGAGGTCAGCAGGATGGTGGGAAAGATGATGCCAGCCGCCAGAATCGACCGCAGCGGCACCACATCGACCAGTCGACGCACCGTCATCGGTTGCCGCCGGTGTTCGAAAGCGCAGACCCCGGCCGCCACGACCAGCACCGTCGACAGCCCCACCGAGGGCGCGTCCAGCAGCAGCCGGTCCACCGGCGAGGGCGATTCACCGGGGGCGGGCGCGGGCGTGAAATCGCCCAGCAGAATGCCCGCCATGGCGCCGAACAGGAATCCGCTCGCGGTCGCTCTCCGGGGCCAGGCCAGCGTGCCGACCACGCCCATCAGCACCCCGGCCAGGGCCGAGTCGATATAGGTGAGCGTTGCCTCCGCCGCGATCGAGCTACTCCACAGCAATTGATCGATCAGCAGGGCGATACCGGTCAGTGTGATGGTGGCCCACGCGACGGCACTGCGCATCATCAAGGCGAACACCGCCGCGAGAATGGTCACGAAGGCCGCCGCCATGGTGGCCCGCGGCACCTGGAACACGGCCAGGTCAATCGAGGCCACCGACTGCGGAGTCGCGTCTTCGAGGGGGTCGATCGGCACCATGACGGTAAGCCCGGCGAGGGCGGCCGTCAGGCACACCGTTCCGGCTTCGAGTCCCGCGCGCAGGCGCCGCACACCCACAACAATGACCCAATCCAGCCGGTTCGGCAATGACCGAGCGACCTGCGGTGTGGCGGCGGATCGCGGTGTCGAACGCGACGAGCTGCTCGTCCCCGTGCGCAGGCTGCGCGACAGCGGTGCGCAGGTGGTGCACGCCGCCCCGGAGAAGGAGGCGGTGCGGACCGTCCTGCACGACACCGAACAGGCGATCGCCGTCGATCCGGATGCGAGCCTGGATTCGGTCGCCGTGGAAGACTATGCGGCCCTGGTGATTCCGGGCGGTACCGTGAACGCCGACAAGCTGCGGCTCACCGAGCCCGCGGTCGAGGTGGTGCGGTCGTTCGCCGCGGCGGGCAAGACGATCGCCGCCATCTGCCACGGGCCGTGGCTGCTGGTGGAGGCGGATCTGATTCGCGGGCGGTCGCTGACCTCGTACCCGTCCCTGCGCACCGATATCCGGAATGCGGGCGGCGAGTGGACCGATGAGCCGATGGTCCGCTCCGCGAACGGCTGGACCCTGATCACCTCCCGCAACCCCGGCGACCTGGACGATTTCACCGGGGCCATCCTCACCGACCTGGGTGGCTGACCTCGCTCCGCTCCGGCCGCCGCACGGTCCAGGGCCAGGTCATCAGGGCCCACACCGTGAGCAGGATGGCCGCGACGGTGGCCAGGTACCAGGGCCACGGGCCGAGCACGTCGAGCAGTGACGGGGTGCTGGGTTTGGCGTTGACGAAGCCGTAGTTGGCGCCGGTGAGCGTATTGACGACGTAGGTGACCGCGACCCAGATCAGGGTGGCGGCCACCGCGAAACGGTAGCTGCCCCAGTCGGGGCGCATGCCGATTCCCCAGGTCAGGTAGATGGCCGCCCAGACCACGGCCAGGTGGATGACCCAGAAGGCGATGAATTCGGCGGACGGGAAGTCGCGGCTCTCCAGCGCCGGGGAGATGAGCGCCTGGGTGCTCAGCGTGAGACACCAGTAGTAGGTCAGCGCGTAGGCCCACCGGGCGTGCGACCACAGGGCGTACCCGGCGACGAGGGTGGCGAGGTCGGTCAGCCGCAGCGGTATCGAGCGGTCGACGGTGAACGGGATCAGGGCGACGACATAGATCACCCCGTACGACAGCAGTGTGGCCGCGCCGAAAGTCCGGGTGAAAAGTTTTGCCGCACGGTCGTTTCGGTGCGCGCGCCCGATCCGCACGACCGCGACCGCGCCGACCGCGAAGACGGCCAGCACGATCCAGTGCGACAGTCCGTAGGCCGAGAACTCCGACCGCGCCGCCAGCAGGTCCACAGTCGACACTCTACGGAGGACGGGCCGCGTCGGCGCCCGCATCGCGTCGCCTAGGGTTTTCCCATGTTCGTGAAGCTGTGCGGCCTGCGTACCGAGGCCGATGTGACGACCGCCGTCGCCGCCGGTGCCGACGCCGTGGGGTTCGTCTTCACCGCCAGCCCCCGGCAGGTCTCGGTCGAGGTGGTGCGGCGACTGCTGCGCGAGGTGCCGCCGACGGTGCTGTCGGTCGGCGTCGTCCACGGCATCCCCGCGTCGGAGGCGGGTGCGCTGGCGCGGGCGGCCGGGGTGGACGCGCTGCAACTGCATGGCGGGTACCCACGCGCGGCCTTCGACGAACTGTCCGACCTGCGCCTGCTGCGCGCCACCTCGCTCACCGCCGACACCGACGTGCGCACCGGTGCGTACGGCGAGGAATGGCTGCTGCTCGATTCCCCCGTCGCCGGTTCCGGCGAACGCTGGGACCTCACCGCCCTGACCGCCGACCGGCCGACCGGCCGGTGGCTGCTCGCGGGCGGCCTGTCCCCCGACAATGTGGCCGAGGCCGCCGCCGTCGCCCGCCCGTGGGGAGTGGACGTGTCCAGCGGCGTGGAGTCCAGCCGGGGCGTGAAGGACCACGGCCGCATGCGCGAGTTCGTCGCCGCGGCCCGCTCCTGATCACGGCTCCCCTCTCATCCCCTCCTTGTGACCGAGGGCACAGCGCCGGTACGTCACGCTGTCGCGCCGAGCGGTGTCCCTGTGTTCGACTGGCGAACGAAGGGAGGGTGCGATCGTGACGACCGGGGACGAGGAATTCGCCGAACTGCGGCCACTGCTGTTCACCATCGCCTACGAGATACTCGGCAGCGCCGCCGACGCCGAGGACGTAGTGCAGGACAGCTATCTGCGCTGGCGGGATGTCGACGCCGCCACGGTGGCGCATCCGCGCCGGTACCTGGTGCAGACGGTGACCCGGCAGTCGCTCAATCATCTGCGTACGGTGCGGCGGCGACGGGAGGACTACATCGGCAGCTGGCTACCCGAGCCCATCCGCACCGGCCCGGATGCCAGCGCCGACACCGTGCTCGCGGAATCGGTGTCGATGGCCATGCTGCTGATCCTGGAGACGCTCGGCCCGACCGAACGCGCCGTCTTCGTGCTCGCCGAGGTCTTCGGGTACAGCCAGGTCGAAATCGCCTACATGGTCGGAAAATCCGATGTCACGGTCCGCCAAATCCTCCATCGGGCCCGGCGGCACGTGCAGGCCCGCCGCCAGCGCTTCCAACTCGACGACACCGCCCCGAAGGTAGTCGGGCAGTTTCTGCGTGCCGCCGAGACCGGCGATATCGCGGCGCTGCTGGACCTCATGGCACCGGATGTCGTCCAGATCTCCGACGGCGGCGGCCGTGTGCGCGCCGCGGGGCGTCCGATCGCGGGCGCGGAGCGTGTCGCTGCCTTCTGCTCCGGCCTGGCCCGCAGGCAGATGGCCGCTATGACAGCCGAATTCGGCACCTACAACGCGCTGCCCGCCGTGCTGTTCCACTCGGAGGGCGTCCTCGATTCGATCCTCATGTTCGAAATCGCCGACCGCCGCGTCACCAGGCTCTACGCGGTCCGCAATCCGGAGAAACTGCGCGCGGCCAGGACCTTGCAACCACTCACTCTCGGGAGGGAAACTCATGGAAACGATCACGGTTGAACGCATCGTCGCAGCACCGCCACACGCGGTCTTCGACTGGATGAGCAATGCGCACAACTACACTCGCGTCGGCTTCGTGCTGCACGAGCATCTCGCCCGGCCCGGCGCGGACGCACCGTACGGGGTCGGCGCGGTGCGAGTGCTGGGCTGGGCGGTCGGCTGGTTCTGGGAGCGCATCACCGCCTACGACCCGCCGCACTCGTTCGAATTCCATGTCTACCGCGCGATTCCGCCCGCCCGTCACGAGGGCGGCAGCGTCACCTTCACCGCGGTCCCGGGCGGCACCCGCGTGGTTTGGTCGACGCAGGTCGAACTCCGCTTCCCGTTACTCGGGGCACTGCTGACCCGACTGATCGCCCGCCCGATCCTCACCTACGTGTTCAAACGGGTACTTGACGAGGCGAACGCCGAGCTGCGGACGGGTCAGGACCACAGTTCATAGTCCGAGTTCAGTCGTCGGGGTGGTTGTCGGCGCGAGACCGAATACCGAGGGCCTTCCGGATAATTGCGCGTGCGGGCTCGCCCGTCACCGACTGGCTCGCCAGCATGTCGAATGCGCGGCCGTAGATCGAGACTTCTCTCGGCTGCGTGATGGTCAACTCAGCGGCTGTTCCTTCGACCATGACCATGCGGTTGTCGAACATGACGAAACTCGTTGACACGATGAGAGCTTCGGCGGTTGCCGGGATCACTCCGAGCGTTATCCGAGGCATGCCGATGATCGACGCCATCCGGTCGAGTTGGCCTCTCATGATCTCATCGCTGCCCACCGTCGTGTACAGCGACTGCTCGCTGACGAGAAAGTGGAAGCGATGGTCGCGCTGGTAGAGGACCCGTTGGCGCTCCATTCTCTTGGCGACGCCTTCGTCCACATCATCGGGCACTTGGTAGAACTCGATATGGCGCCTGAGTAGCGCACCCTTGACCGGCAGACCGACGGCGATCGGATATCTCCGGACCAACGTATCCGGCACCGCACGGCTCCGAGATCAGCATGAGATCCGCAGGCTCGCGGTACGACTCGGCTACGACTTCGCGGACATGATCGCATACGAACCGAAGTTCGGCCGCCCGCCGCTGGCCCGCTTGAAGGCGCAGGCGACCAGGCTCGATGCGGGCTCAGCACAGCCCCGCGAGTTTGTAGAGCACCAGCGAACCCGCCACCGCCACATTGAGACTCGCCCCGGTGCCGACCATCGGGATCTCGACCGCCGTGTCCAGGTGGTCGAGTCCTTCCGGCGGGATGCCGTAGCCCTCGTTGCCGAGGACCACGACGGTGCGGCGGCGGGCGGCGGATAGGTCGGCGAGGCGGATGGACTCGTCGGTGAGTTCCACGCCGAGAATGGTTGCGCCGCCCGTGCGTTGGCGGTCGAGCCAGCGGTCGGCGCGGCCGGATACCCAGTGCACGCACTGGCGGTGGCGCAGGGTGTTGCCGCGTTCCAGGGCCTCGGGGACCCAGGGGAGGCGGGGGACGGCGAGGCAGGCGCCGGTGGCGTCGCAGGTGCGCAGCAGGGTGCCGAGGTTCACGCCGTGTTTCGGCCACAGCGGGGCGGCGATGAGGTGGTTCCAGCAGCCGTGTGCGCGGGGCCGGCGTTGGGTGCGCAGTTCGCGGCGGGTGCGCAGCCGGGCGGCCGTCATCGGATGGCGGGAAGAACCTTCCCCGGGGACAGAACGAGATTCATGGCAACGATGCTCGCGGCGCATCGGGGGCCGTCGTGGGTTCGAATGGTGTCTCTACGATACGCCAACCGAGGTGTCGCGGCGCGCCCGCAGCAATCGGGCGACCAGCGGCCAGGCCAGGATGGCGGCGATCACGGCGTAGACGGTGACCGAGAACCAGGTGTTGACCAGGCCGCTCAGCGCACCGTCGCTGATCTGCAGCGCGCGGCGCATCTGCTGCTCGGCGTTCGGCCCCAGAATGGCTCCGATAATGGCGGGCAGCAGCGGAATTCCATAGCGCCGCATCAGGAATCCGAGCATGCCGATCAGCAGCAGCAGGATCAGGTCGGTGGTGTCGCCGCTCACCGCGTACGCGCCGACGCTGGCGAAGAACAGGATGCCCGCGTACAGGTACGGGCGCGGGATGAGCAGCAGTTTCGCCCACAGCGGTGCCAGCGGCAGGTTCAGCGCCAGCAGCAGCACGGTGCCGATGAACAGGCTGGCGATGAGCGTCCACACCAACTCCGACTCCCGCTGGAACAGCAGCGGCCCCGGCTGAATCCCGTACTGCTGGAAGGCCGCCAGCATGACCGCCGCCGTCGCCGTGGTCGGCAGGCCGAGGGTGAGCATGGTGGTCAGCGTGCCCGCCGCCGATGCGCTGGCGGTGGACTCCGGTCCGGCGACACCCTCGATCGCGCCTTTGCCGAACTCCTCGGGATGCTTGGACAGCTTCCGCTCGGTCGCGTAGGACAGGAAGGTCGGGATCTCCGCGCCGCCCGCCGGTACCGCGCCGAACGGATAGCCGATGAGCGGACCGCGCAGCCACGGCTTCCAGGATCGCTGGAAGTCGCTCTTGCTCAACAGCACTCGACCGACGGGTACGGCCGTGGCCGGTTGTCGGCGCAGATGCGCGGCCACCCAGAGCGCCTCGCCGACCGCGAAGAGTCCGACCGCCACCACGATCACGTCGATGCCGTCGGCCAGGTGCAGGGAGCCGAAGGTGAGCCGCTGCTGACCGGTCATCGGGTCCAGCCCGATCAGTCCGATCGCCAAACCGATTCCCAGCGAAGCGAATCCGCGTACCCGCGAACTGCCGAGCACCGAGGTGACGGCGATGAACGCCAGCAGCATGACCGCGAAGTAGTCGGGCGCACCGATATTCACCGCCACCTTCGCCACCGCCGGAGCCAGCAGCACCAGCAGCAGCGTGCCGCATAGTGCGCCGACGAAATTGCCGATCGCCGCCGTCGCCAACGCCTGCGCGCCGCGCCCGCCGCGGGCCATCGGATGCCCCTCGATGGCGGTGACCACCGAGGCGGTCTCGCCGGGCGTGTTCAGCAGGATGGAGGTGGTCGACCCACCGAACATGCCGCCGTAATAGATACCGGCGAACATGATGAACGCGCCGGTCGGCTCGATGCTGTAGGTGATCGGCAGCAGCAGCGCCACCGCCATGGCGGGCCCGATGCCGGGCAGCACGCCGATGGCGGTGCCCAGCAGCACCCCGACGGCCGCGAGCAGTAGATGGGTGGGGGTCAGCGCCGTGCCGAACCCCGCGAGTAGATCCCCGAGTACATCCACGTCAGATCAGCCCCTCCAGTGGGCCGCCCGGCAACATGACCCCGAGCAGCCGGACGAATGCGATATAGGTGAGCAGCGACAGCGCTATCGCGATCACGGGATCGCGCACGTAGTGCCGGCTGCCGAGCGCGTATGCCGCACCCCAGAACAGCAGCCCGCCCGAAATCGGGAAACCGACCACGTCGATGAGCATGATGTTGGCGACGAACACCCCGATGAGCAGCAGTACCGTCCGCCACTCCACGGGTGTGGACAGATCGATGTCCTCACCGGCCTCGGCCGGGCCGCGCCCGCCACGCAGCACATCCACGGCGAGCACCACCGCGACCACGATCAGCAGCAGGCCGACGACCACCGGCACCGCGCGCGGCCCGACCGGGCCGCGCTGGGTGAAGTCGGCCGACATGGTCAGCGCGTCCACGATCACCAGCGCACCCGCCCCGGCCAGCAGGGCGGACACCCCGAGTTCGGACCGCTCACGCCACCAGGCCAGCGTCGAGGTGCGCCCGGGTCGCTCGGTCATGCCAGTCCCAGATCCTTCAGCACCGAGCCGACCTGGTCGGTCTGCCGCTGGATGAACGTGCCGAACTCGGTGCCGGTGACGAAGGCGTCGTCCCAGCCGTTGGCGGCGAGCGCGTCGCGCCACTGCGGCGAATCGTGCATGCGGGTGTAGGCGTCGATGAGTGCGGTGCGGTCGGCGTCGCTGATGCCCGGCGGTGCGACCACCCCGCGCCAGTTGGTGAACTCGACGTCGATGCCCGCCTCCTTCAGGGTGGGCGCGTCCACGTCGGCGATGCGCTCGGGTCCGGTCACGGCGAGCACCCGCAACTCACCGGCCTGGATCTGGTCGAGGTACTCGCCCACCCCGGAGACGCCGAACGCGATCTTGTCGCCCAGGACCGAGGCCAGCAGTTCACCGCCACCGTCGAACGGGATGTAGTTGACCGACTTCGGTTCGATGCCAACGGCTTTCGCCACCAGCATGGGTGCGAGGTGGTCCGGACCGCCGGGGGAGGAGCCGCCGCCCACCGGCACCGCGCCCGGATTCGCCTTCCAGTCCGCGACGAGCTGGTCGATGCTGGTGTACTTGGAATTCTTCGACACCACCAGGATGTCGGGTTCCTCGATCAGCTTCGCGATCGGCGTGGTGTCGGTGAGCGTGGAGGGCGAATTGTTGGTGTAGACGCTGCCGACCACACCCAGGCCCATCTGCATGACCAGTTTGCCGTTGCCGTCCTCGCCGACCAGACGGCCCAGACCGACGGTGCCGCCCGCGCCGGGCAGGTTGAACACCTCCACCGAGCGCGCGATCCCCGCGTCCTCCATGGCCTTCGCGGAGGTGCGCGCGGTGATGTCGTAGCCGCCGCCGGGGGAGTTGGGCACCATGATCCGGACACCGCTCAACGTCTCGCCTCCGGCCGCGGTGCTGCCGCACGCGGTCAGGGTCAGGGCCGCGGCGGCAGCGGCCGCCAGTCCGGCCAGCATTGTGGATTTTCGCACTGTCGATCCCTCATCTCTCACCATCGAACAGGGTCGAATTGTGAGCAGGGCCACTGCACGCTGTCTGCCTTGCGTCAGAAATGTTCGTTTTGTTCATAGTGTTCGCGGCGAAAACGGTCCGGTCGGGACCGTCGGGCGGTGAGACTGGCGACGGGCGATGAGGCCGGGAGGTACGAGAACACGTGGGCAAGAAGGGCTCGCTGGCACGACGGCTGCTGGCCCTGCAACTGACGATCGTGGTGGTCCTGCTCGCCGCGGTCGCGGCGGTGGTGGTCGCGCAGGTCGGGGAGACCTTCCGGGCCACCGAGTCGCGGCGCATGCTCGGCATCGCCGAGGACGTCGCCGCCAATCCCAGCCTGCGCGTGCTGCTCGCCGATCCGAAACAGCATCTGCGGCTGGCGCCCTTCGCGACCGTGGCGCAGGTGGCCTCCGGTGCGGATGTGGTCGTCATCGCCAGAACCGACGGCACGGTGCTGACCTCGCAGGACCCGGCGGAGATCGGCGAGCCGCTGGCCCTGGCCGATTCGACGGTCACCGAGGGCCGAGCCTGGGTCGGCGATATCGACGGCGCGGTGGTGGCGCATGTGCCGGTGATCGGGCAGGGCAGTCATGAACTCGTCGGCTATGTCGCCGCGCGCAAACAACTTCCGGGCTTCGTGACCATCCTCACCGAATCGTTCCCGCGCCTGCTCGGACTGCTGGGGCTGGCCTGCGTGCTCGGGATCGCGGGCTCGCTGTCGGTGACGTGGTGGGTCAAGCGGCAGACGCTCGGCCTGGAGCCCGCCGAGATCACCGGACTCGTCGAGCATCGCGAGGCCATGCTGCACGGCATCCACGAGGGCGTGGTCGGCCTGGATCAGCAGCAGCGCATCACCCTGGTGAACGACCAGGCCAAGGCGCTGCTGTCGCTCGGCGACGTGGTGGGGGCGAGCGTGCACGCCTTGGGGCTCAACGATCGGATTCTGGACGTCTTCACCGGCCGGGCGGCGGGCACCGATCTGGTCGGACTGCGCCGCGGCAAGGTGCTGATCATGAACCGCACCCCGATCCACTGGGATCAGCGCACCCTCGGCGCGGTGATCACCCTGCGCGACCGCACCGAACTCATGCGGCTGCGCGACGAACTGACCGAGAACCGCAATACCACCGATATGCTGCGCGCCCAGGCGCACGAGTTCAGCAATCGCCTGCACACCATCGCCGGACTCATCGAACTCGGCGAATACGACGAGGTGCGCCGCTATGTCGAGGTGGTGAGCGCGGGACGCGATCAGTGGCAGGCCGAGGTGACCGAGCGGATCGGCGACGCGGCGGTGGCGGCGCTGCTCATCGCCAAGGCCAGTCCCGCCGCCGAACACGGTGTGGGACTGCGGTTGTCGCCCAGCACCGCGCTGCCCGAGGTGGATGACGCGCTCTCCGCCGATCTGGTGACCGTGCTGGGCAATCTGGTGGACAACGCGCTGGACGCGCTGCGCGGTCCGGGCTGGATCGAGGTCGATCTGCGCCGGGTGGACGGGGCGGTGCGGGTGGTGGTGCGCGACTCCGGTCCCGGTGTCGCACCCGAGATCGCCGAGGAGGTCTTCCGGCACGGCTTCACCACCAAGGCCGCCGAGCGCGGCGGCGCTCGGGGGCTCGGACTGGCCATCACCCGGCAGACCTGCGTGCGGCGCGGTGGCTCGGTGTCGGTGCACAATGCCGAGGGCGCGGTCTTCACCGCCACCCTCCCGCTCACCCCGGTGGTGTCGAAATGATTCGGGTGCTGGTCGTCGACGACGACTTCATGGTCGCCCGGGTGCACAGCGGATACGTTTCCCGCACAGCGGGTTTCGAGGTCGCCGGGGTGGCGCACAGCGGCGGCGAGGCACTGCGCATGATCGGTGAGCTGCGTCCCGATCTGGTGCTGCTCGACATCTACCTGCCCGATATCGACGGCCTGTCGGTGCTGCGCGGTATCCGGGAGACCGCCGAGGCGGATGTCATCGTGGTCAGCGCCGCCGACCACGTGGACACCATTCGCGCGGCGGTGCGCGGCGGCGTCCTGCACTATCTGATCAAGCCGTTCACCTACGGCGCGCTGCACGACCAGCTCCGCCACTTCGCCGCCCTGCACACCAAACTCAGCGGACTCGACCGCGCCGCCCAGGCCGATATCGACCAGGTCTTCGGCGCCCGCCCGAGCGGCACCATCGCCCTGCCCAAGGGCCTGACCGCGCATACCGCCGACCTGGTCGCCCGCGTCCTGCGCGCCGCCGACACCGATCTCTCCGCCCAGGAATGCGCCGACGCCGCCGCGCTCTCACGCGTCAGCGCCCGGCGCTACCTGGAGTACTTCGTGGACACCGGCCGCGCGGAGGTCCGACTCCGCTACGGCGGCACGGGCCGCCCGGAACGCCGCTACCGCTGGACCGGATCCTGAGCAGCCGGAAGGGATTCCGACCGGTTCCGGGATCAGCCCGGCGTGCCCAGGCGCAGCAGCACGGTTTCGCCGGTGGCGTCGTCCAGGCCGTCGTTGTCGGTGACGACGTAGAGTTCGCCGTTGCCCGCGACGGCCATCCCCTCGACCTTCTCCTGCACCCAGCCGTTGGTGGCGCGCAGGTCGGGGAGCAGGTCGTGGGCGGTCGTCTTGTCCAGCACGGTCGGCTGGGCGGTGCCGGTCACGCCCGCCTCGGTCGGGATGGCGACCCGGGTGACCGTTTTGAGCGCCGCGTTCGGGCCACTGAGCTTGTCGCGCTCCAACAGCAGCAGGGCATCGCCGTCGACCGCGATCTCGGACAGTCCGATCCAGTCGCCCTTGGTGTCGGTGCCGTCCAATCGGTAGCCGTACCACTGCCATTCGCCGGTTTCGGGCCGGTACTTGCCGATGCGCGCCACCCCCTCCGGATCGGACTTCAGCTCGCGCTGCAGCACCACCCACACGGTCTCGTCCGCGCCGGAGCCCTGCACCGCGATGCCCTCCAAGCCCTGCTTGCCGAGCCCGGCCGCGATCTCGGCGGGCAACTGGATCCGCTGTTCGATCGCACCGTCGGCCGCCACCCGCAGCACCTGGTTGCCGGGGCCGTCCTCGCCCTCGACGGCCAGGTAGAAGCCGCCGTCGGCGCGGGCCGCCAGACCCTCGATATCCAGTTCCGCCGGTGTGCCGTTGTCGGTGACGGCGATGTCGGCGTCGATCACGGCCGGGACGACCGAGACGTCCAGGCCGAGGATGCGGGCCGGGCCGTACGCGTTGTCGGTGGCGGTGAACAGCCGGTCGGCGGCGGCCGGGTCGGGGCTCAGCGCGCCGAGCGCACCCCAGCCGATCGGCGTGCCGTCGGCATCGGCCGAGACGATCGACGGGAACTCGGGCGTGCCGCCGTCGGCGTAGTCGGAGCCGTAGCCGAACAGGCTGACGGTGCCGCGCACCCCGGCCTTCGCGTCGTCCACCTCGGAGGAGACGGCCAGCAGATTCCGGTTCGGAATCGGGACGATGCCCTCGGGACCGACACCGGTCGCCAGCACCTGCCGGAACACCGGCTCGGCCGGATTCGAGACGTCGTACACCGCGACGAAATTGCTACGCTCCGAACCGATCAGCACCACCGGGACACCGTTCAGTTCGGTGACCGCGATGCCCTCGGGTTCGGTGCCCTTCTTCCCGGCGCGATCGTCGTTGTGGAGGCCGACGCGCACCGCCAACTGCTCGAACGAGTTACCGGCGTCCCAGACCACCGCGCCGGAGGCGGCGTCGAAGACGGTCCAGCCGCGCGAGCCGCCCTTCCAGTCGCCCTCGTTGGCGGTCACCACGTGGTCGTCGCCGATCCAGGCGATCGAATCCGGTTCGCGCGGGACGTCTTTCAGCGATCCGCTCGGATCGATCCGGCCGTCCTTCTCGGTGTCGATGCCCTCGGCCGATACCCGCCCGGCGGAGAACACCTTCCGCACGGTGCCGGCGGTGGCGTCGATGATCGCGATGCCGTTGTTCTCCTGGAGGGTGACGGCCACCTCGCCGCGCGCGTTGAAGCTCACGTACTCCGGCTCGAGATCCTCGGGCGCGGCCAAGCCCGCCGCGCGGGCGGCGGATTCGTCGATGCGCACCGGGGTGGCCGCCCACTGCTGCGGCGCGCCGGTCAGGTTCAGCAGCTGCACGAAGCCGGTCGGCGGCTGCGGCAGATCGCCCTTCTCGCCGCCCGGCGGCGTGAATTCCTCGTCGCGCTGGTTCTCCATGGCGATGGCAGCGCGGGTGCCGTCCTCGCTGACCGCGATCGAATCGGGCTGTCCGCCCAGGTCGATGCTGTGCACCTTGGTGCGGTCGCTGATGCGCACCACGTCCACGCGCCCGGACGGCGCGGTGAAGTCGCCGCCGCTGCTGTCCACCACGACCAGCACGTAATCACCGGCGACCGCCACCGAGGTGGGCTGGTCGTCGGCGTGGCCCAACTGCTCCAGCGAGACCGAACCGGTGCCCTTGGGAGCGGCCGGATCGCTGAGGTCGACGAAGCCGATGCGCTTACCGGCCGCGTCGGTGTAGATCAGGGTCTTGCCGTCGGCGGTGACCGCGGAGATCTCGGCGGAGGTTTCCGCGTCGGCCGCCGCCCCGTCCGGTCGGTTCTCGACGATCGGATAGGTGGCCAGCCGGTGGTAGCTGTTCGCGGCGTCGCGCTCCCAGCCCGGTGCGGCCGTCGGACCCGCCTGTCGGTCGTCGGATCCGCACGCGGTGGCGAGCACCGCCACCGCG
>NZ_JASCXP010000010.1:0-41696 GCF_030010695.1 Nocardia sp. CC201C | reverse complement strand
GAATGTCGGCGGCGCGCGGGGACTGGATCGTCACCATGGACGAGGACGGGCAGCACGACCCGGCGTTCATCGGCGCGTTCCTGGACGCCGCGCTGGAGCGGCGCGCCGACCTGATCTACTCCAAGCCGACCAACACCCGCCCGCACGGCTTCCTGCGCAATCTCACCTCGCGCGGCGCGAAACTGGTACTGGCCACTGTCTTCGCCTTCCCGGATTCCACCCGCTTCGAGAGCTATCGGCTCATCCGCGGCGATATCGGCCGCCAGCTCGCCGATGTCGCCTCCAATGGCGTGTACCTGGACGTGGCGCTGACCTGGGTGGTGGGCACGGTCGCCCAGGTGCCGGTGACGCTGCGCGCGGAGGGCCGGGAGGAATCCGGCTACAACTACCGCCGCCTGTTCTCGCTGTTCTGGAAGATGGTGCTGTGCAGCGGAACCCGCGGCCTGCGCCTGGTGAGCATGTTGGGCGTGACGCTGGCGCTGGCCGGGGTGGCGCTGGCCGCCTTCGTGGTGTTCCAGGTGCTCACCCGGGAGAACTGGGCTCCCGAGGGCTGGGCGTCCACCATCGTGGTACTGCTGCTGTGTTCGGGCGCGATCCTGTTCTCCCTCGGCCTGATCGCCGAATACCTGGGTGTGGCGTTGCACGTCCTGGTGGGCAAACCGCTGTATCTGACCGTGGATTCGCCGACGCCGCGGCCGGATGCCGACCGGGCCGCGGAAGCCGACCGCGAGATCGAGCACGTCGGGAGCTGACCGCTCGGCTCAGGGCTTCAGCAGGTAGAGCTTCTCCCGTCCGCCGGCGATGAGGCGGCGCTCCTCGACGTGTTCGGGGAAGCCGCGGAACAGTTCGTCGAGGGTCTCCTCGTCGAAACGCAGCGGCCGCGCGCCGTCCCCGGCGTCGGTGAGGCGTCCGCCGAGCCCGGCCATGGCGCGATGGCGGGTGGCGGTCAGATTCCGCACCGGTTCGGCGACGATCACCCGTTCCCGCGCGGCGTCGAGCATGCGGTCCAGCACCGGTTCCGGATCGGGCAGGAAGTGGTAGAGGCTGCCCTGCATGATGACGTAGTCGGCGGCGGGCAGCGGGGTGTCGGCGCGCAGATTCCAGACCTGCCCGTTGCCGCCCGCGCGGTTCAGCCGGGCGATGAAGCGCTCGTTGAGGTCGAGTCCGGTGTAGCGCACCGACTTCTTCCGCAGGTAGCGGGTGTAGAGGGTGGCCGGACCGCAGCAGAGATCGAGTACCTCGGCGTGCTCGGGCACCAGGGCCGCGATGGCGCGATACCGCGCGCCGTAGTGTCGGCCGTACAGCCCCCGCATGAGTAGTTCGTAGACGGTTCCGTACCGGTAGATGAAGCTGGTGCTCACGTCGATCCTGAACAGTTGGCGGACAACGTCATCCGTTGCACGAACTATGCCATCTGTCCGGTTCCAGCGCCCACCGTGTGGCGGGCGTCTCACGCGCACTGCCTGTTTGTGAACTGGTCGTTTCGTGTCGTCCGGTGCTGGTCGGACCGACCCCGGGTTTGTTGTCGGTGGCGTGTGTCACACTCGCCGGTGATGAGCAGGCACACCACCTTCCGCTACCGCCTCGACCCCACCCCCGAGCAGCACACCACGCTAGCCCGGCACGCGGGCGCGGCGCGGTTCGCGTTCAACCAATGCCTGCACCTGGTGAAAACCGCCCTCACCCACCGCACAACCGACCCCGAGCATCCGGTGCCGTGGACGGGGTTCGGTCTGATCAACGCGTTCAACGCCTGGAAGAAAACGGAGGCAGCCGGACGGGTGTTCACCGTCGACGCCGCCGGGGTCGCCGAGGTGCGGGTGACCGGTTTGGTGTGGCGGGATCAGGTGTGCCAGCAGGTGTTCGAGGAAGCCGCCGTCGACTGCGGCCGCGCCCTGACCAACTGGTCAGACTCGCGTACCGGTCGCCGCAAGGGCCGACGAGTCGGGTTTCCCCGCTTCAAGTCCAAACGGCGTGCGCCCCGGGCGTTCCGGCTGCGGAACAAGCCTGCCAAGAACGGCCGTCCGTCGATCCGGGTCGGTGACGGCGATACCCCCCGCTCGGTCACCCTGCCCGGCCTCGGAATAATCCGCGTACGGGACGACACCCGCCGGTTGCGGCGGATGCTAGCCAAACACCGCGCGAGAATCCTGTACGCCACCGTAACCGAGCGTGGTGGCCGGTGGTGGGTCAGCGTGGCCACCGAGGCCGCCGACCTGCACCCCACCCACCAGCACCGGCCCCGCGACCCCGGCGACGAACATGGCTGGGTCGGCGTGGATCGAGGACTGTCCGCGTTCCTGGTCGCCGCCACCACCGACGGCGGCGAGGTCGCCCGGATCACCGCGCCCAAGCCCCTTGCGGCCGGGTTGGCCCGGCAGCGACGACTGTCGAAAGCACTGTCCCGCACAGAGAAAGGATCACGCAACCGAGACGAGGCCGCCGCGCGGCTGGCGCGGCACCATCGCAAGACCACAGCGATTCGTCGTCACTTTCTGCATGAGGTCACCGGCATGCTGGTCAAGACCCACGACCGGCTCGTCATCGAGGACCTGCACGTGGCCGGCATGCTCCGCAACCACACCCTAGCCCGGGCGATCAGCGACGCGGGGTGGGCCGAGTTCGCCCGCATCCTGCGCTACAAACAGGATTGGAGGCACGGCAGCGTTGTCACCGCTGGTCGGTGGTTCCCGTCGAGCAAACGCTGCTCGCGCTGCGGCACCGTCAACCCGCAGCTGTGTTTGGCCGATCGGGTGTTCGCCTGCGGGTGTGGGCTACGGCTGGATCGGGATGTGAACGCGGCGGTCAACCTCGCACACTGGCCGGCCACGGTGAAAGACGTATCTGGATCCCCGGACCTCCCAGCAGGGGGCCGGGTCACCAAAGCCCGCCGACGGGAAGGCGCTGACCGACACCGCACGGGTGTCGGTGCAACCGGCCCGGTAGACGCGGGAACCGGCACTCACCCGCTCGCGGTGTGAGTGCCGGACGCCCGAGAAGGGCGCTGTCGAAACAGCCCGTCAACCCGGGTGAATCAACAGGCTGTCAGTGCGAGCGGCGGAACGAGATGTGCCGGTGTCCGAAGAAGCTGGCGACCGCGACCAGGCCCATCACCACCACGGCGGCGGGCTTCTCCGGACAGTGCAGCACCGACACCGCCACCTGGAGCAGCAGCAGGTTCAGTGCCAGCCCACCGGAATTGACGCCGACGAAGGCCACGAAATCGCGCAGCGCGTGCCCGCGCACCCGGAACACCAGGGTGCGGTGCAGGACGAAGGCCACCACGATGCTGACGGCATAGGCCAGCGCGGGGGCCAGCGCCACCGCGGCCGCCTTGGCGACATGGCCTTCCAGCACGGTCAGCCAGAGCACGGTGAGCACCATGCCGAGCGCGGTATTGAAGCCGCCCACCAGGGCGAAGGCGACCTCCTGCCGCCGCACCAGGCGCAGCAGCAGGCCGGGCGGGGCGTCGGCGGCGGGCTCGGCGATGACACCGGAGTCCACCGTCAACTCGGGTGAGTAGTCGGCGGTGCTCACGAAACCGAGCCTGCCAGTTGACGTTCCGGTTCACCGGAGGACTCGCCGGGCGAATCCGACGCGTCCTCGCGCCGCGATCGCACGTAGAGCCATTGCAGCACCGCGATTCCGGCCACGCCGGCGGCACCGGTGGCGATGCCGATCTTCCAGCCCGGCGGACGCCAGGTGAGCACCAGTTCCGCGTCCCGGGTGCCCGCGGGGACATCCACGGCCACGAAGGAATTCGCGACCGTGGTGAAGGGGATGTCCTGTCCGTTCAGGGTGACGCGGTAGCCGGGCCAGCCCAGCCGGGCGAACACCACACGGCCGCCGTCGTCGGAGCTCACCCGCACACGGCTGGTGGTATCGGTTTCCGCGATCGAGGTCGCGGTGACATCGCGGGCGTCGGCGACGCGGCCGTTCAGACCCGACACGGGACCGCCGTCGCGCTCCAGTACCGAGATCCACTGGTCGTGGCCCGGGTAGTCCGTCCAGTGCCAGCCCGGCGGGGCGGGTTGGGTGCGGGCGTCGGGGAACATGGCCCGCTGCAGGATCACCCGGTCCAGCAGCATGAGGTCCACGATGGTGCGTCCGGTGGTCGGTTCGGGCGCGAACAGGCGGCGGTAGGCGTCCGGGCAGGTGCTGCCGTCCCAGCGCATGCACAGCATTTCACCGAAGTAGAAGTGCCCGTTGGGGGTGTAGCCCTGGACGTAGTTCAGTTCCAGGTCCTTGGCGTAGTTGCCGAAGACCAGGGAGCCGTAGGCGCGGTCGAGCGATGTGTCCGCCGGGCCGATCAGACCGCGATCACCGAGCTGGATATTGCGGCCCGCGAAATCCGGGAACGCCGCCATGGCCTGCTGTCGGTCGGCGGGCAGGTTCCACGACATGAGATTCGGCTGCACCGCGCGCACCTGGACGAACGCGATGGGGAACATGGCGGCGATGGTCAGCAGGCAGGCCGCGGCCACACCGCGGGTGCGGCCCAGCGCGACCACCGCCGCGGTCAGCGCCGCGACCGCCACCGCCGCGAGCACATGCCAGCCGATGCGGTGCGGGTCGGCGGAGAAGGTGCGCACCCACAGCAGCAGGATCAGCACCCCGGCCGCGATACCGCGCCCGCGCCAGTCGCGCACCGTGCCGAACCGGCCCAGCAGTACGCACACCAGCACCAGCAGTCCGATGGCCAGCATGGGCAGTACGCGGGCGGGCCAGCGCAGCGGTCCGATGGTGCCCGGACCGGCCGTCCACATGAGCGCCATGACGGCGAACAGCGCGATGGAGATGAACTCCCGCCAGTGCTCGCGCGCCCGCCGCCAGTCCACGAAGGCCAGCGCCGGAATCAGGAACCAGGCGATATAGGTCATGGGCAGCGGTTGCACATAGCCCCACCACGAGCTGAACGCCGGATAGGAGCTGGGCAGACTGGCATTCAGCGATTCCGACCAGGGCACCGTGAGGAACTGGTCGTTATTGATCTGCGCCGTGCCGCGCCAGCTCACCTTGGCCGAGAGCATGGACGGCAGATACGTCATGAGCCCCGCCAGCCCGGCACACACCGCCACCAGGGCCAGTCGCAGCACCGGCCCCCACGCGCGAACGGCAACGTTCATCATGTCCGTCCACGGCGGACGGATGCGGTCGTACCCGTCCCGCGTCCCACCGCGTCGGCGCGAGACGAGCGACAGCACCCCGTCCGACGCCACGCGCCATGCCGACAGAATCAGCCGAACCACCGGCTGCCAACCGCGGCGGCCGACGATCTCGCCCACGGCGACGGCGACCAACATGAGCACGGATTCGACCGCGGGGAAGACGTACTGCACCGAGATCGCCAGGTACAGGAAGACGAATACGGGAATCGGCCCGCCCTTCCCCCGCACGTAGCGCACCGCGGACGCCCACGCGTGCAGCATGTACGCGGTGCCGGTGAGCGAGGTCATCCAGCTGGCGGTGTCGAAGAAGAGGAAGAAGCCGGAGAACGGGAAGGCGACGCCCGCGACCGCCGCCCATTGCGGGCGCGCGCCGTAGACCAGGCAGACGCGGTAGACGCCCAGGGCAGCGAGGATGGAGAAGAGCAGTTTCACGATGGTGGCGTACACGGCCAGATTCGGCACCGAGGGCGCGATCAGGTCGATCAGCAGCTGCGGCGGGTTGAACAGGCCCGCCTCCTCCATGGTGTAGTTGCCCGACATCCACTGGTCGGGAACCATGACCGGGAAGGTGCCCTCGCGCAGGGCGCGGCCGAGCATCACCCACAGTGGGGCGTACTGGGATTCGGTGTCATCGGTGTAGAAGTGGCGCACGTCGGCCAACAGCACCGCCGCATAGCCGAGCACCACGCCGATCGAGGTGACGAACCCCCACCGGAACACCGCACGCCGCGTACCGAGAATTCCACTGTCCACCACGAGTTCCAGACCCTACAGGCAGGCCTTCGGGAAGTGCACCGCACCCGGGCGCGCGGGTGCGGAAATTCCCCGGCGACGATGCCGATTCCCGGCCGCCGCACCGTGTTAGAGTTCGACGCTCGGGCTCTGCCGTTCGGCATGTGGTCGGACGATCCGGGGCCGTTGCCGACCGCCATGAGGGGACCGAACTCCGGTGAGCACCGAACGCATTATCTTCAGCCGCCCGTTCCGGGCGAGCCGGGAGCTGGCGAATCTGGAGGCCGTGCTCGCCTCGGACCACAGCCACGGCGACGGTCGATTCACCGCCGCGGCCACCGCGAAATTGGCAGCCATCACCGGAGCCCCGCACGCGCTGCTCACCACGTCCTGCACGCACGCCCTGGAAATGGCCGGGCTGCTGCTGGAACTCGGACCCGACGACGAGGTGATCGTCCCCAGTTTCGCCTTCACCTCCACCGCCACCGCCATGGCACTGCGCGGGGCGACGGTGGTGTTCGCCGATATCGACTCCGCGACCGGCAATCTGGATCCGGACGCGGTGGCGGCCGTGGTCACCGAGCGCACCAAGGCCATCGTGGTCATCCACTACGGCGGGGTGGGCGCGGAGATGGACAGGCTGCTGGACCTGGCCGCCACCCACGGCTTCGCCATCATCGAGGACAATGCGCACGGTCTCGGCGGCACCTGGCGAGGGCGACCGCTGGGCACCATCGGCACGGTCGGCGCGCTGAGTTTCCACGACACCAAGAACGTGCACTGCGGTGAGGGCGGCGCGGTGCTGCTCACCGATGACATCCTGATGGCGCGGGCGGAGATCATCCGGGAGAAGGGCACCGACCGAGCGCGCTTCCTGCGCGGCGCGGTGGACAAGTACTCCTGGCAGGACATCGGCTCCAGCTACCTGCCCAGCGAACTCAATGCCGCGGTGCTGGACGCGCAGCTGAGCGAGTTCGACACCATCCAGGCCAACCGGCACCGGGTGTGGGACGCCTACGCCGCCGGACTGCCGGATTGGGCGCGCCGCAACGATATTCGCCTGATGACCGTGCCCGCCGACCGCGAGCACACCGCACACCTGTACTACCTGCGGGTCCCCACCGAGGACCGCCGCGACGACCTCATCCGCCACCTCGCCGACCGCGGCATCGTGGCCCCGTTCCACTACGTGCCCCTGGACTCCAGCCCGGCCGGACTGAAATTGGGCCGCACCCCGCTGCCCTGTGTGCGCAGCGCCGAATTCTCCGGCACCGTGGTGCGCCTGCCGCTCTGGCCGGGCCTGTCCGACGTCCAGGTGCGGCGCGTGATCGAGGAGGTCACCGCCTTCACGGTCTGAGGTTCACGGTCTGAGGCCTCCCCCGGTCGTCCACCCCGCCGCGTGGCGCGCGGACGAATCCGTCAGTTTTCCAGGGCCGTCGCCAGTCGCCGCAGGGTGTCGCTGATGGTGTGGCGGTTGCGCTCGGTTCGGTCGTCCACCCCCGAGATCTTCTTGCTGTACTCCAAGGCGTACGCGGGCCGCAGATCCTCGCTCCATTCGGTGACCCGGCATCCGTCCTCCGTCGGCTCGATGCGATACCCCCACGTCGCGTAGTGGATGTCGCGCATCGAGCATTCGAAGGCGAACTCCCGGCCTGGATCGGCCACGATGACCCGGCCCTGGGTGGTCCACTCGTGTTCGCCGTGGCGGTTGTGCCCGTCGAAGGTGGCGCCGACCACCGGGCCGTCGAACCCGTCGTGCCATTCGCAGGAGTAGCACTCCTCGGACCATTCGCCCATGCGAGTGATATCCGAGACGGCCGCGTACACGGCTTCGGGGTCGGCGGCGATATCCCGGGTGATCTCCAATTTCTCAGTCACACAACGGAGTCCACCAGAGAATTGGGATCGCCGCCACCCCGCGTTCGCGCACCGGTCAGGCGAAGAGCCGATCCGCCAGTTCCGGGGTGAGCACCTCGTACCGGTCGGATTCCCGGTTGTACCACCAGGTCCGGTCACCGGGTCGCGGGCGGCCCTGGGCCTGCACAGCGCGGGTGGAGGGGCGGAAGGTGGAGCTGCGCGGGATCTCGTCGACCACGTAGACCAGATCGGGCCGCTGGTCCGGGGGCAGGGCGCGCAGGGCCTCGCCGACATCCTCGGCTTCGAGGCGGTAGCCCGCGCGGACGCTCAGGGCGGCCACGGCGAGGATGCGGTCGCCGACCGGAAGTCCGTACGCCACTTCCATATCCACGGCCGTGATGTCGTTGAGCACATCGACGATCGGGTGGGTGTAGACCGGCCCGCGCGGGGTGTGGATGACGGTGTCGCGCCGGTCCATCAGCCAGTAGTCGCCGTCACTGTCGCGGCGGAAGAGGTTCTCCGTCGGCATCCAGGCGTCGCCGGGCGCGAACACCCCGCGCAGCCCGCCGCGGGAGAGATCCACCGAATCGGAGGCGGTGCCGATGAGCAGACCCACCTCGTTGTCGGCGCAGCGCCGCGCGAAACCCGAGTCCTCGACCAGGATCTCGTCGGTCCTGGGGTCGTAGGCGATGAGTTCGACCTTGGCGGTGCCGGGCACCGGCCGGCCCTTGGAGCCGATTTTCTGTCCGGACACGTTCGCCAACACCACATCGCCTTCGATGGAGGCGTAGAACTCCAGCACCCGCGCGGGGGCGAAGCGCTCCTGGGTGCGCCGCCACAGCCCGGCGGGCATCCCCGAGCCGATGAACAGGCGGATGGGATGCGAATGACCGTTCGGGAAGGTGTCGGCGTCGAGGATGTCGCGCAGCATGGTCCAGGTGTAGGTGACCACGGTGACGCCGTAGCGGTGCACCTCCTCGGCGAACCGGGCCGGATCCAGCGACCGCGCCAGCGCGATCCGGCTGCCGCCCGCGATGGCCCCGCCCAGACTCACCAGCAATCCGGACGAATGGTGCAGCGGCGCGAGGCAGTACACGGTGTCGCGGCGGTCCAGATCGGCCGCGGTGGCGGTGCCGAAGGCCGACAGCGCCCAGCGGTGGTTGGTGATGTATTTGACGTCGAAGCGGTCACCGGTCCCCGTCACCAGGACGAAGGCAAGCTCACGCGCCAGCCCCGGATTCGGCCGGTACCAGCCGGGCAGGGCGACCGCGGCCGGGTCGATCTGCTCCATGTCCACCACGTCGCCGCCGAGCGGGATGTCCAGGCCGCGACTCTCGCCGCCGCCCAGCACCAGGGTGCGCAGCCCGGTCGCGGCGGCGTCGCGCAGATTCTCCGGATCGGCGATGAGCAGTCTGGTGTCGGTGAGCGCCACGGCCTGCGCGAGTTCGCTGCCGGGCGCGAGCAGTACCGCCACCGCACCCAGTCGGGACAGCGCGGCGATGGTCACCAGGGCGCTCGGCCGGGTCTCCATGACCACGCCGACCCGGGTGGCCGGGCGCACGCCCACCGAGACGAGTCCGCGCACCACATTGTCGATGCGGGTGTTGACCGCGGTATTGGTGTGCACCCGGTCGTCGAAGAGGAAGCACTCACGCTGCGGTGCGCGCCGCGTCTGCTCGTCCATCAGGCGACCCAGCGAGATCCGGGTGTGCGACTGGATCATGCCGAGGCGGGTCAGGCGCGGCAGGGCGCGCGCCGCCTCCCCGGTGAGTTCCACCGATCCGCGCAGCGAATTGCTCGCCACGGTCTCGAGCGTCTTGCCGATGCTGGTTCCGGCCTCGGCCAGGGTGGCCGCGGCGTGCACCACCCGGGTCAGGGTCGACCGCTGTCCGTTGCGCGCCACATGCTCGGCCATGGGCGAGATGTCGGCGGGGAGTTCGCCGTGGCCGTCCGCCCAGCGCACCCAGTCGCGCACCAGCGGCCAGGTGCGGGCGGTGGCGGTGCTGCCGGCGACCAGGCCGAAGTGTCCGGCGACCAGGGATGCCTCGTAGACCTCGGCATTGGGCGCGGCGCGCTTGATCCCGCGCACCGCGGCGGGCTGGCCGATATCGTCGACCTCGCCGACGAAGGCCAGGATCGGGCATTCGATATCCGCCAATGAAATGGGCTGGTCGCGAATGACGAAACCGCCCAGCATCATTCGATTGTGCTGGACGAACTGCTCGAGCAGGTCGGTGAGCGCCGGACCGGGGTAGCCGAGCCACCCCTCGGCCTCCAGGAAGCGACGCTGCCGCTCCTTGGGCAGCAGCGCCTCGCGGTTGTGCAGTTGGCGCAGGAAGTCCAGGCGCGCCCGCGCCGTCTTCACCGGGTCGAGGGCCTGGAAACCCAACCGCACCATGGAGTCGGTGATGGGCAGCCGGGTGAGCACATGGTCGGCGAGGAACTGCGCGACATCGGCGGCCAACCCGTGCGGCAGTCCCAGCGGCATCCCGGCCACGATGTCGACCGGGCTGCCGAAGGTGACGATGCTGTCGACGTCCTTCCCGCCGCGATAGGCGGTGGCCTGGTAGGCGAACATGCCGCCCTGGGAATAGCCCATGAGATGCACCGCGCGCCCGGTGATCTCGGCGACGGTGTCGATGGCGGCGCTCACGGCCAGCACGTGGTCGGCCAGATCCCGCTGCCAGCCACCCTCTTCCACCGCCGGGGAACCGAAATCCACCACCCAGCAGTCGATTCCAGCGGCGTCGAGAATGCCCACCGCGCCGTCGGCGGCGTTCACGTCCCACAGTTCGGCGCTCACCATGAGCGGCGGCACCAGCACCGCGACCGGGCGGCCCGGCGCGCTGCTGTCAGGGAAGTAATGGCGCAGGCGATACATGCGCTTCCGCTCGACGACCTCGTACGGCGACGATTCGATGTCGTGCGCCAGCCCCCCGAACCGGATCACCTCGAGCCCGTTCTGCGCGGTGGCGACCAGCCGCTGCACGGGCCCCACGACGGACTTGGAATTGAATTTCACGACTTCTCCCAGACATACCTCGACGTGACCTGCGTCACCCGCCCCAACGCGTTCAGACGAGCTTGTCACATGGTCAGCCTACTTCGTGGGCGCTGTGAGCAGCGCCATGCGGCCACCGGCGCGTCCTACACGAGTGAAGGAATTTGTCGCCCTGGAACCATCCCGGACGGTATTCATGCGGCCGCGTCGATATTGCGACACACGTCATGACACTGCGGGCACCGGATTGTTCCCGCATTCCGCTGCGGCTCGCCGAGCCGGCGATCTACCATCGAATGGCTGGAACGCACTGTCGCGCATGTCATTTCACTCAAACCGACTAATTCGCGGGCAGCTACAGCCCGCTCTATCGCCGTGATCATCACCGGCCGCCGCGCCCAGGCGGCAATTCGAGGGTGAGGACTTCAGCATGACCATAGAAATGCCCGTCCAGGCCGAGACCAACGGCCGAAAGAGCCTCAGCACCGGCGCCGCCCACCAGTTGGCGCACACCACCAAATCCGAACCCCAGATGCAGGGCATCAGCTCGCGCTGGCTCACCCGATCACTGCCGTGGGTGCAGGTGAAAGGCGGTATCTACCGGGTCAACCGGCGGCTGACCTACACCGTCGGCAATGGTGAGGTGGAATTCCTCATCGACGGCGGCAAGGCACGCGTCATTCCGGAGGAACTGACCGAAATGCCGCAATTGCATGATTTCGACGATGAGGAGATCCTCGGTGCCATGGCGCGCCGCTTCGAGCAGCGCGATCTCGAACCCGATACGGTCATCGCCGAATTCGGCAACCCCATGGACCAATTGCTGCTGATCGTGCACGGCAAGGTCGCCAAACACGGCACCGGCGAGTTCGGCGAACACACCAAGGTCGGAATGCTGTCGGGCGGAGACTATTTCGGCGATCGGATGTTGATCGACCCGAATGCCATCTGGCCGGTCACCCTGAAGACCGTCACGCCCGTCACACTGTTGGCGCTGCCCCGCACCGCCTTCCAGGAACTGCTCGACAACGCACCGCCGCTGCGCGATCGACTCGCGGCCGTGGCCGCCGCCGCACAACGCCCGCAGAACAAATACGGCGAGGCCGAGATCAACGTCTCCTCCGGCCATTCCGGTGAACCACTGCTCGATGGCACCTTCGTCGACTACGACGCCGCCCCGCGCGAATACGAACTCAGCCTGGCGCAGACGGTGCTGCGGGTGCACACCCGGGTCGCGGATCTGTTCAACGACCCGATGGATCAGGTCGAACAGCAGCTGCGACTGACCATCCAGGCCCTCTACGAGCGTCGCGAATACGACCTGGTCAACAATCCGGATTTCGGGCTGCTGCACAACTGCGATCTCAAGCAGCGCATCTACACCGAATCCGGTCCGCCGACGCCCGACGATATGGACGAACTGCTGTCCATGCGGCGCAGCACCAGACTGTTCCTGGCACATCCCAAGGCCATCGCGGCCTTCGGTCGGGAGTGCAGCAAGCGCGGTATCTATCCGGATCCGGTGGAGGTCGACGGGCACCGAGTGCCCGCATGGCGAGGGGTGCCGATCTTCCCGTGCGGAAAGCTGCCGGTCAGCGACACTCAGACCACCTCGATTCTCGCCATGCGCACCGGTGAGAAGGACCAGGGCGTGATCGGCCTGCACCAGACCGGAATCCCGGACGAGTACGAGCCGAGTCTGAACGTGCGTTTCAAGGGCATCGACGACCAGTCGCTCATCTCCTACCTGGTGAGCTGCTACTACTCGGCGGCGGTCCTGGTACCCGATGCCCTCGGCATTCTGGACAACGTGCTGGTCGCCCGGCAGACCGACTGACCGGCAGCCGCGCGCATCGGCTCGAAGTCGAAGCGTTCCAGCCGTTTTCGCAGCAAGCGCCGCCAGCCCGACAGCGCGTTCGCCCGTGCGGCGCACGCGTTCCCCCGTGCGCCCATCGCACGTAGTCTCCACCGAGAGGATGATCTGCCATGACCATGCTCCACCACGACGCCGAGAACAGCCCGGTCCTGCGCACCGACTTCCAGCGATCGGTCGCCGCGTACTGGAACGACAACCCCAACGACGATCGGGTGAACACCAAACTCGGCGAGGTCGACGGGCTGTACCACCACCATTACGGGGTCGGCGAGCCGGACTGGTCGGTCATCGAGGGTCCGGAGGAGACCCGGCAGGAACGCCTCGTCCGGGAACTGCACCGGCTGGAGACGGCACAGGCCGATCTGCTGCTCGACCACCTCGGCGACGTGCGGCCCGGCGACCGGCTGATGGACGGTGGATCCGGGCGGGGCGGCACCAGCTTCATGGCCAATCAGCGGTTCGGCTGCGCCGTGGACGGGGTGACCATCTCCGAGTACCAGGCCGGATTCGCCAACGACCAGGCGCGCGAGCGCGGCGTCACCGACAAGGTGCGGTTCCACTTCGCCAATATGCTGCACACCGGCTTCGAAGCCGGGTCCATACGCGGCATCTGGACCAATGAGACCACCATGTACGTGGACCTGTTCGAACTGTTCGCGGAGTTCACCCGGCTGCTCGAACCGGGCGGGCGCTACGTGGTGATCACCGGCTGCTCCAATGACGTGACCGGCGGGCGCTCGGCCTCGGTGAGTTGGATCGACGCCCACTACGGGTGCAATATCCATCCGCGCAGCGAGTACTTCAAGGCGCTCGCCGCCAACAATCTGGTGCCCATCGCGGTCACCGACCTCACCCCCGCCACCATTCCGTACTGGGACCTGCGCACCCATTCGGAGCTGGCCACCGGGGTGGAGAAGCCGTTCCTCACCGCCTACCGGGAGGGTAGCTTCCAATACCTGCTGATCGCCGCCGATAAGGTGGGTAGGTGACCCTCGAATCCCCCGGCCTCGGCGCGGCCACCGATCGCGAAGCCCTGCCCGTCGAACTCGTCGACGAGCGCGGCCGGGCGATCGGGGCCTGCCCGGTGGCGGAGGCGCACACCGCACCGGGGCGGCTGCACCGCGCGTTCTCGGTCATGCTCTTCGACGCCGCCGGGCGGATGCTTCTCCAGCAGCGGGCCGCGGTGAAGACGCGCTTCCCGCTGCTGTGGACCAATACCTGCTGCGGCCATCCCGCCCCCGGACAGCCGGTGGCCGAGGCCGCGGCGGTGCGGTTGCACGAGGAGTTGGGTGTGGCGGCCGACCTCGCCGAGGTGGGCACCTTCACCTATCAGGCGACCGACCCCGGAACCGGGCGCGTCGAATACGAGTTCGACCACGTGCTGATCGGTCGGCTCGACGGCTTTGCGCCGCAACCGAATCCGGACGAGGTGGAGAACCTCACCTGGCTGCGCCCGGACCAACTCCGGGCCGCGCTCACCCACTCCCCCGAGGCGCACACCCCATGGCTGGCACGGGTGCTGGAGATCGCGGACCACGCGGTCCGATCGCGGGGGTAGACACCCTCACGCCGTGCGCTCGTCCGGTGCCAGCAGGCCCGTATCGGTCGGCAGGGTCGCGATGACCTGTTCGAGACGCTTGTGATGCTGTTCGGCGGCGAGCAGCAGCCGATCGACGTCACGGGACAGGAAAGCGTCGAGCATGACGGTGTGGTCACTGTGCAGGCGCAGGCGGTCGGCCGCGCTCACGTGCACCATGGGCTGCACGGGTTCGGTGACATTCCACGCGGATTCGAGCATGTGCAGCAGCCGGAACATGCGCGAGGGGCGGGTGAGCGCGGTGTGGAAGGTGCGGGAATGGCGATGGTAGGCGATCGCGTCGCCGTCTCGAAGCGACTGTTCCAGTAGCGCATTCGCGTCGATGAGGGCGGTGCGCTCGGCGGTGCTGGCATGGGTGGCCGCGGCGACGAGGGACGCGCTCTCCAATGTCTGTCGCACCACATAGATTTCGCGCAGCTCCGCGGACGTCAGCCGGGCCACGGAGTACCCCAGGCCCGGTTCGTGTACGACCAGTCCCTCCCCGATGAGGGTCGCGAGCGCCTCCCGCACCGGAATATGACTGACGCCGAAGAGTTCCGCCACCTCGCGCAGCGGGATCAGAGTGCCCGGCGGCGCCGCCCCGTCCAGAATGAGCCGCCGCAGGTCACTCAGGATGATGCGGGGGCGGCCCGGCGCACCGGCCACCAGCGTGGCCAGCAGGGCGGTGTGTCGTCGTGCGGGCATGGCGCCACGCTAGGCGGCGCATGTTGGTTTTCTCGGTCGTCCATGTCACGAACAGGAAAAGCGTCAACCGAGCATGGCGGCCCGCACCCAGCCGACGCCGGTCCGCACGCCGGAGCCCAGGCAGCCCATGACCATCTCCGGTGTCATCATCTCGTAGCCCGCCGTGATCCGGACCCGCCCGCCCGCACCCGCACCGGCGACGATCTCCAGCTCACCCACGCTGGGCTGGGCCATGGTCACCGGCCACCACCCCCACACGGTGCTCACCGCACCGTTGGACCAGGTGATGTGCACGGTGATCGGACCGTCCGCGGGATGCATGCAGTCCGACCACGCCTCGTGCACGCCGGTGAAGGTGCCGCCGGTGATACCGGGCCACCCGACGCAGTCCCGCAGCGATCCGACCGAGGTGAAGGTCATCGGCTTGGGCGTCATATCGATGCCGCCGTGCACGGCGGTCCAGCGGAAGTCGCCCTCGGCGCAGCCCCCCACCACCGGCGGCGCGGCCGGGGGCGGCACCGCCACCGCGGCCGGCACCGCCACACCAGCCGCACGCGGCACCGCCACACCGGTCAGGGGCAGCACCGCCACACCGGTCAGGGGCGGCACCGCCGCCGCGGGGGCCGCGATGGCGAGCGCGCACGGCAGCATCGTGAGAATCATCCCGGATTTCCACACGGCTGCGGACATTAACGCAGGTCGGCAACCATGCGGTGGATGCGCCGTCGGATCGTCGTTTCCGAGCTCGCGGTCATCGCCAGACTATGCGTCCAGCAGCCAGTCGTTGGGGGCGAACAGTTCGAAATGCACGCGCCCGGCCGGGATTCCGGCCGCCAGCAGCTGCGCGCGCACCGCTTGCAGGAATCCGGTGCCGCCGCAGAGGTAGTAGTCGGCGTCGGCGGGCAATGCCACCTCGGCGAGGTCGAAGGTCTGCCCCTCGGCCTGATACCAGGCGCGGTAGTCGGCGTCGCGCAGATCGGCGGTGAGGTCCCGGACGCGGTCGCGCAGCGGATGCGTGGCGGCCGAGCGATCGCAGTGCAGCACCACGGTGCGCCGGGTGGACCTCGCGGCGGCCAGATACTCCAGCATGCCGACCATGGGTGTCACGCCGACCCCGGCGGAGATCAGCACCACCGGCGTGGTGGCCGCGGTGTCGAGGGTGAGGTCGCCGAACGGCAGCGTGATCTCCAGGCGGGCGCCCGCCACGGCATGGCGGTGCAGCCACGACGACACCTCCCCCTCCGGTGTCCCCAGCTCGGCCGCCACCCGGCGCACGGTGAACGCCAGCCTGCCCGTGCCGGGCGCGTTGACCAGGCTGTACTGACGCAACTGCCGGGCACCGTCGGGAAGCAGCGCACCGACCGAAATATATTGCCCGGGACGGAAATCGGGCAGCGGCCGGGTCGGATCCTCGGCTTCGACGACGAAGGTGACCACGCCCGAGGCATCCTCGACGCGGTCGACCACGCGGGTCCAGCGGTAGACATCGCCCGCCGCCACCCCGGCGGCCCGGTAGAGCCCCTGTTCGAAGTCGATGAGGGTGGTGGCCATGAGCCAGTACACGCGATCCCAGGCGGCGGCCACCTCGGCGGTCACCGCCTCCGCGCCCAGCACCTCGACGATGGCGGCGAACAGATGCTCGTGCACGATCGCGTACTCGTCGGCGGTGACCCCGAGCGAGGCGTGCTTGTGCCCGATGCGGGAGAGCAGTTCGCGCGGATGCGGCAGGTCCGGATTCACCAGATGGGTGGCATAGGTGGCGATGGAGGCGGCGAGTGCGCGCTGCTGCGCGCCCTGCGCCTGATTGCCCCGGTTGAAGCGGTCGCGAATGAGCTCCGGGTGGGCGGTGAACATCGTGCGGTAGAAGAGTGGGGTGATCTCGTCGATCCGAGCGCCCACCAGCGGCAGGGTCGCCCGGATCACCGCCGCGTGTTCGGGTTCCAGTTCCGGAACGACGTCCAGGGCCGGATCCATTGCGGTCGTCATGCTGTCTCCTCGTGCTAGCGGTCGACTGCCGGAGTGGCCGACAGATGCAGCAGTTCGACGGTCCGCGGGGTCACCAGGTCGGCGAGCGTGTAATGGTCGAGCTCCCGATAGAACGCCTCCTGCGCATTCCGGAGAACATGTCGCAAACGGCAATTACTCGCCAATGGACACGGATGCTCGCCGAGGCATTCGACGACTTCGGCATCTCCCTCGAGACCGCGGACTATCGCGCCCGCTGTCGCGGCGCGCCCTGCGTCGGTGAGGAAAATACCGCCGGAGCGCCCGCGATGGGAGGCGACGAAGCCGAGTTCGGCGAGCCGCGAGACGGCCTTGGCGACATAGTGCTCCGAGGCATTGACCTGTCTCGCAACCAGTTTCGCTGTCACACGGGTATCGGCTTCGCTGCTGACCGCGAGGCGCATCATCGCCCGGAGTCCGAGATCGGTGAACCGGGAAAGCTGCATGGCTATACCGTACGTAATTCGGACAGCAGAAAGCGCATTCAGCGCGTGTGCCCTTTAATACGCTGTGCCGCGCATATTTTGTCGGTTCGGTCACAAGGACTAATTACTCTATTCCGCGCCCTGCGGCCTTGGTATGGCTACCATCTGGCCAACCCGTGGTGGCCGGGGCGGATATCGGTGCCCGGCGCGACGCACGCCACACCCGGCTGGCAGCATGGCGGCCATGGATCTGGTCAGCGTGGAACGTATCGAGGACGCGGCGAAACTCCTCGCCCCCGTGGTGCGCCGGACGCCGCTGGTGGCGTCGCGGGTGCTGTCGGAGCGCACCGGCGTGGAGGTGCGGCTGAAATGCGAGAATCTGCAACGCACCGGATCGTTCAAACCGCGCGGGGCCTACAACCGCATCGCGAATCTCCCGGCGGACGAGCGGGCGCGCGGCGTGGTGGCCGCCAGCGCGGGCAATCACGCCCAGGGTGTCGCCTGGGCGGCCACCTCACTCGGGATTCATTCCACCGTCTTCATGCCCATCGGCGCATCGCTGCCGAAACTGGTGGCCACCCGGGCCTATGGGGCGACCGTGCACCAGGTCGGTGCGACCATCGACGAAGCACTCACGGCCGCACTGGATTTCGCCGGGCAGACCGGGGCCACCCTGATCCACCCGTTCGACCACCCCGACATCGTGGCCGGGCAGGCGACGGTGGCGCTGGAGATCCTGGACCAGATGCCGGACGTGGGCACGGTGGTGGTGCCGACCGGCGGCGGCGGGCTGCTGGCCGGGATCGCGGTGGCGCTGCGCCATCTCGCCCCGCAGGTTCGGGTGATCGGTGTGCAGGCCGCCGAAGCCGCCGCCTGGCCGGGTTCGCTCGCGGTGGGCCGCCCGGTGCCCCTGGACCGCATGACCACCATGGCCGACGGTATCGCCGTGGGCCTGCCGGGGGCGGTGCCGTTCGCCCACGTGGCCGAACACGACACCACCATCGTCACGGTGGACGAGGACGCGTTGTCGGGCGCCCTGCTGCTCTGCCTGGAGCGGGCCAAGCTGCTGGTGGAACCGGCCGGTGCCGCGGCGGTGGCGGCGCTCATGACCTGTCTGCCCGAGGAACTCGAGCTCCGGGGTCCGGTCTGCGCGGTGCTGTCCGGCGGCAATGTCGACCCGCTGCTGCTCACCCGCGTGGTCGGCCACGGCCTCAGCGCCGCGGGCCGCTATCTCGCACTGCGGGTGACGATCTCGGACCGTCCCGGCAGCCTCGGCGCGCTGCTGGGGGCGGTCGGACGCACCGGGGCCAGCGTGCTGGACGTGGTGCATTCCCGCACCGGGTCCTGGCTCGCGGTCGACGAGGTGGAGGTGGCGCTGACACTCGAGACGCGCGGCGCGGCGCACCGAGACGATGTACTCCAGGCACTGGCCGACGCGGGATACGCGGTGCGCGTGCAGGACTGACCACGCACCGTGCGCCGACGGGTCGCCACCGGCCCGGCGGCGCGCCACCGGTCAGTGTGCCCCACCGAGTTCCAGCGCCAGCACGCCCGCGATCACCAGCCCGATGCCACCGACCTGGACCAGGGTGAGCTTCTCGTTCAGGAACAGCGCGCCGATGACCGCCACCGCCACCACGCCCACCGCCGCCCAGATGCCGTAGGCCACCCCGACCGGCATCCCGCGCTTCAACGCCTGCGACAGACAGTAGAACGCCGCTCCGTAGCCGATGACCACGAGCGTCGACGGCACCGGTTTGGTGAATCCCTCCGACAACTTCAGCGATACCGTCGCGGTCACCTCGGAGGCGATGGCCAGCGCCAGAAACAGCAGAGTCATGCCGGGAGCGTATCCCGCCCGCGACGACCAGCATCGGTGACGATGCGGAGGGCCCAACCCGTGGCGGCCCGCCATCCCGGGCCCGCCGCTACGCGGCACGCGACGCGTCCGGGCGGCCCCTCTCGCGCGGAAACCCCATGGCCCGACACCTCCGGGCCGCGCACCCGACCACTACCACGCACGACCCTGCGAGTCCGGCTGCGCCGATCCCCGCCCCGGCTTCCCCTGTCCCGCTGATCCCAGCGGAACGTGGTGGCAGGCAGGCACACGACATGCTCGTCTCAACCGAGCACAGCTCGCCGAGCGGCAGTCTCCCACGATCCGGGTGCGGTGTGCGCATGGGCACACGGGCGCCCTTGCGCGCCGTGCTCACCCCCACGCGACGGCGCTCCAGCCAGTGAACCGGCCTCCGCCGCCAGCCGGGTCGCGCAAGCGCGTGGCGCACAGGCACCGTCCACCACCGCCACACGCGTCGGTGGCGTCGGCAGCGCACCGACCATCGTGACACGGCGGAGCACAGTCCGCCCGTCGCCACCGCCCGGTGCGCTCGGCCGGGCGTCAGCTCAGCCAGTCGCGGTGGGCGGTGGCGGCGGCGCGCACCTCGTCGAGTTGTTTGGCGACCTGCACGCCCGCGGTGCCGCCGCGGGCGTTGCGGGAGGCGATGGAGCCCTGCACGGTCAGCACCTCGCGTACGGCGGGGGTGAGGGCCGGATCGACGGCGGCGAATTCGGTGTCGGTGAGTTCGTCCAGGCCGACGCCGCGCGCCTCGGCGGCGCGCACGCATGCCCCGGCGGCCTCGTGCGCGACGCGGAACGGGACGCCCTGGCGGACCAGCCATTCGGCGATATCGGTGGCGAGGGTGAATCCGGCGGGGGCCAGTTCGGCCATGCGGTCGGTGTGGAAGGTCAGGGTGGACACCAGTCCCGCGATGGCGGGCAGCAGCAGTTCCAGCTGCGCCACCGAATCGAAGACGGGTTCCTTGTCCTCCTGGAGGTCCCGGTTGTAGGCCAGCGGCTGCGCCTTCAGGGTGGCCAGCAGGCCGGTGAGGTTGCCGATGAGGCGGCCCGCCTTGCCGCGGGTCAACTCGGAGACGTCCGGATTCTTCTTCTGCGGCATGATGGACGATCCGGTGGACCAGGCGTCGGCCAGGGTGATGTAGCCGAATTCGGGTGTGCTCCAGATGATCACCTCTTCGGCCATCCGGGACAGATCGACCGCGATCATGGCGAGGACGAAGGCGGCCTCGGCCGCGAAGTCCCGGGCGGAGGTGGCGTCGATGGAGTTGGCCGCGGCGGCGTCGAAATCCAGGTCGGCGGCGATGGCTTCCGGGTCCAGCCCGAGCGAGGATCCGGCGAGTGCCCCGGATCCGTACGGCGACACCGCCGCCCGCTTGTCGAAGTCACGCAGCCGCTCGATATCGCGCAGCAGCGGATGCGCGTGCGCCAGCAGGTGATGCGCCAGCAGCACCGGTTGCGCGGCCTGCAGATGGGTCTTGCCCGGCATCACCGCGTCCGGATGCGCGGCCGCCTGCGCGACCAGCGCGTCCACCACCTCGAGGACGCCGAAGGCGATGCGCCGCACCGCATCCCGCAGCCACATCCGGAACAGCGTGGCGACCTGGTCGTTGCGCGACCGCCCGGCCCGCAGCCGGCCACCGAGTTCGGCGCCGACCCGCTCGATCAGTCCGCGCTCCAGCGCGCCGTGCACGTCCTCGTCGGATTCCAGCGGTCCGAACGCCCCCGATGCCACGTCGGCAGCCAGTCGGTCCAGGCCCGCGAGCATGCCGTCCAGGTCGCCGTCGGACAGCAGGCCCGCCTTGTGCAGCACGCGCGCATGGGCTTTCGACGCCCGCACGTCGTAGGGGGCCAGCGCCCAGTCGAAATGCGTCGACTTGCTCAGTGCCGCCATGGCCGCCGCGGGCCCCGAAGCGAACCGACCACCCCAGAGCGCGCCCTCGTTCGTGCCGTGCTGCTCGGTCATCGTGTGCTGTCTCCTCCGGGTCGGATCGTGGTCACGGGTGGATCGCTGTCATGAGTATGTGCCTGGCCATTTCGTCGGCCGTGAGTTCGGAATCGACGTCGCGGCCGTGGCGGGTGAGGACTTCGCGCGGGTCGCCGGGCGTGACGACCCAGCCCCGCTGCCGGAACCAGTCCACCGGGTGGTTGCGGCCCTCGAAGGGATACCACAGCTGGTGCACGTCCACGTGCACACCCTGTTCGGCCATGAACCGGGTACGTTCGCGGTCCAGTGCGTAGGCCCGTTCGGACCGTTCGCCGGACATGTTGAGCGCCACCCGGCTCCCGGGCGCGCTCAGCGCGACGATATCGCCGAGTAGCCGGTCCTGCGCGTCGGCGGGCAGATAGCGCAGCAGTCCCTCGGCCAGCCAGGCGGTGGGCAGGTCCGGGTCGAAACCGCTGTCCCGCAGCGCCTTCGGCCAGTCCTGCCGCAGGTCGGCGGCCACCGTGCGCCGCCGCACCGTCAGTTCACCGTCGTAGGCGGCGAGCGTCTTCGCCTTGAACTCCAGCACCTTCGGCTGATCGATCTCGAATACCATGGTGCCGGCGGGATACTCGAGGCGGTAGGCGCGCGCGTCGAGCCCGGCCGCCACGATCACGAACTGCCGGATACCGGCGTCCGCGGCGGCGCGGAAGTACTCGTCGAAGTACAGCGTCCGCGCCACCACGAAACTCCACAGCTGGGTCAGGGCCCCGGCGACCGAGTCCTCGTAGTCGCCGCGGCCCATGCGCTGCCAGACCGGCGAGTCGACGGCGGTCACCAGGACCTCGGCGTAGGGGTCGTGGAACAGCGCGTCCGGGCGGCGGCTCTCCGCCGCCCGCATGGCCGCGACTCCGAGGGCCGTCGCACCCACGCTCTCGGTGATATCCCAGTTGTCGTCGTCGGTCCGCACGGCGGCCTCCTTCCGGGGTGATCCCCGGGTTCGAGGCTACTTCTTGCCGAGGTCGCGGCGGGCGGCGACCTTGGAGGACAGGCCGTGGATCTGGACGAAGCCCTTGGCCAGGGACTGGTCGAAGGTGTCGCCCTCGTCGTAGGTGGCGAGGTTGAAGTCGTAGAGGGATTCGTCGGAGCGGCGGCCGTTGACGACCACAGTGCCGCCGTGCAGCACCATGCGCACGTCACCGGAGACGTGCTGCTGGGTTTCGGCGACGAAGGCGTCGAGGGCGCGCTTGAGCGGGGAGTACCAGAGGCCGTCGTAGACCAGCTCGCCCCAGCGCTGCTCGACCTGGCGCTTGTAGCGGCCCAGCTCACGTTCGATGGTGACCGCCTCCATCTCCTGGTGGGCGGTGATGAGGGCGATGGCGCCGGGGGCCTCGTAGATCTCGCGGCTCTTGATGCCGACGAGCCGGTCCTCGACCATGTCCAGGCGACCGACGCCCTGGCGGCCCGCCCGCTTGTTCAGTTCGGTGATGGCCTCGAGCATGGTGACCGGGCGGCCGTCGATGGCGACCGGCACGCCCTTGTCGAAGGTGACGATGAGTTCGTCGGGGGCCTCGAAGTTGACGGTCGGGTCGACGGTGTAGTCGTAGACGTCCTTGGTGGGGGCGTTCCACAGATCCTCGAGGAAGCCGGTCTCGACGGCGCGGCCCCACAGGTTCTGGTCGATGGAGAACGGCGACTTCTTGGACACGTTGATCGGCAGGTTGTTCTCACCCGCGAACTCGATGGCCTTCTCACGCGTCCAGGCGTAGTCGCGGACCGGGGCGATGACCTTCAGATCGGGAGCGAGTGCGCCGATGCCGACCTCGAAGCGCACCTGGTCGTTGCCCTTGCCGGTGCAGCCGTGCGAGACGGTGTCCGCGCCGTGGTACTCGGCGGCCTCGACCAGGTGCTTGACGATGAGCGGCCGGGAGATGGCCGAGACCAGCGGGTAGCGGCCCATGTAGAGGGCGTTGGCCTGGATGGTCGGCAGGCAGTACTCGGTGGCGAACTCGTCGCGCGCGTCGACCACGATGGATTCGACGGCGCCGCAGTCGAGGGCGCGCTGGCGCACGTCGTTCATGTCCTCGCCGCCCTGGCCCAGGTCGATCGCGACCGCGATCACCTCGGCACCGGTCTCCTTGCCGATCCAGCTGATGGCAACGGAGGTGTCCAGCCCGCCCGAGTAGGCGAGTACGACGCGCTTGGTCATAGTCCGTGTGCTCCTCGATTAGTGCGTATGAGTCTGTGCCGACCGGCCGCGTTCGCCTCCGGCTCCCTGCGCCGCGGCCCGCTCCGTCGTCCTGCAAATGATTATGCATGATGATGCAAGCCCATTCATAACCGGGGTCCCGAACCGCAGCACACGGCAGCTGCGGTCCTCCGCGCCGCCGTCGCCCGCAACACCTCCGACACGGCACGAAGCACCGCGGCCGCAGGCACCATGAGCCCTGGAAGTTCCATTGCGGCGGTTGGTACAACGGAAGGGTGAGTGCTTCGAGAATCTGGTTGCTGCTGGTGTGTATGGTCGCCGCGACCGTGGTCGCCGTCCGGCCCGCCGCAGCGGCTCCGGAGCTGGCCGAGACCACGGTGCTGGACGTGTACTCCCCCGCCATGGACCGCGTCGTCTCCAATCGGGTGATTTCCGCCGCGCACGCCGGTGCTCCGACGCTGTACCTGCTCACCGGCGCGGGTGGCGGTCAGGACGGGATCTCCTGGTGGGACGACACCGATGTCAGGGAATTCTTCGCCGACAAGAACGTGAATGTGGTGATGCCGATCGGGGGCGCGTTCACCCTGTACACCGATTGGATCGCCGACGACCCCATCACGGGGCGCAACAAGTGGCAGACGTATCTCACCAGCGAGTTGCCGGCCGCGGTCGACACCCGGTTCGCGACGAGTGGCCGCAATGCCATCGCCGGGGTGTCCATGAGCGCGGGCTCGGCGATCGACCTGGCCATCCAGGCCGGTGACCGGTACAGCGCGGTCGCCTCCTACAGCGGTTGCCCGTGGACCTCCGACGCCGCCGGGGTGGCGATGGCCGGTGCGGTGGTGCTGCGCGGGGGCGGCAATCCGGCGAATATGTGGGGTGTGCCCGGCGGCGAGGTGTGGCGTGCCCATGATCCATATCTGCACGCGGAGCGATTGCGCGGTAAGACGGTCTACCTGTCGGCCGCGTCCGGCGTGCCCGGTGTCATCGACCGCAACGGCCTGCCCTCCCCCGTCGTCGAGGCCATCGCCAGTTCGTGCACCGCGGCGTTCGCCGCGCACCTGTCACGGCAGGGAATGACACCGATCCACGTCGATCGCTCCGCCGGATCCCACACCTGGGGCCAGTTCCAGACGGACCTGCACGACTCCTGGCCGCATCTGGCCCGCGCCATCGGGGCCTGATCAGACCCGAAACGCCTGCGCCAACCGCTCGTCGAGCCGCTGCCGCGCGGTGGCGAGCGAGGGGCCGTACCAGGTGAGGGCGCGCCCCTCCACCAGGGCCACCGGGATACCCGGAAATGCCTCCGGCCCATCGATTTCGGTGAACACGTACGGCTCGTCGGGAAGTACGGCGAGTTCGACACCGGCGGTGAGCTCGCGCTCCGATAGGGTGGGATAGCGCTCCGGCCGATCCGCGTGCACGAGTCGCAGCCCCAGCCGCCGGGCGAGATCGCCGGTGAAGGTGTCGCGCCCGACGACCATCCAGGGATCACGCCACACCGGAATCACCGCGTCGCGCAGCGTTTCCGGTGGCGGCGGCGACCATTGCGCGCGTGCGCGCACCAGCCATTCCGGATTTCCGGCGTCGAGCAGCAGTCCGAAAAGCCGTTCCAGGGACGAGAATGCCTCCTCCAGCGTCCGAATCCTGGTCACCCACACCGCGATTCCCATATCCCGCAAACGCTCGACGTCGATGCGCCGGTTCTCCTCCTGATTGCACACCACCACATCCGGTGCGATCACGCCGATTCGACGCACGTTCGGGTTCTTGGTGCCCCGGACGCGCTCGACCGGCAGATCGGACGGATGCGTACACCAATCGGTAGCGCCCACCAGCAGATCCGGGCAGGTGACCGCGATCGCCTCGGTCAAGGAGGGGACCAGCGACACCACGCGCCGCACCGGCCGCCGCAGCGGAACCGGCGCACCGAGATCATCGAGCAGTTCGGTGGGCACGGACACGCTCAGCGGGGTAGGACGGAGGACAGTCCACTGACGATGCCGTAGAGAGTATCCACGACCAATCCCACGGCCAGACCGGTGTACACCGACAACAGGTTGGGGTCCATGTCGGTCCAGGGTAGCGCGTTGGCTCGCGGTCCCCTCACCCGAAGGCGACGCGGTCGAGCCAGCCGGTGAACAGCTCACCGTCACCGAGGACCTCGATCGCGGCCGATTCCGGCGTGCGACGCCGGTAGATGACGAGCAGCAGTTCGGTCAGCGGCCCCCGCACCGCCACCGCGCAGCGCTCGTGCGCCCGCCGCCAGGTGATGCCCGCACCGGTCAGGTCGATCACCCATTCGGCTTCCAGCTCCTCCGGCACATCGGTGGCGTGCAGGTGCAGGGTGCGGCCCGGGCCGAACAGTTCACGGACTCGCGGGCGTTGCTCGAGCAGATCGGGCAACGAGCACAGCTCCAACCATTCGTCGATGGCGTCGGCCGCGAGATCCGGCTCCACCGCGAACTCCGCGCCGATCGCGAGGGTGGCGTCGGCGCGATGCACGAGTGCCTCATGAGTGAACCGACGCGCATAGAAATCGCTGGACCGCACGCCCGGCACCGGAGTCCACAGCGGCAGCCCCTCGCCCGCCGCGGCCAGCGCGCCGGACAGCCGAGCCGACGTCTCGCCCAGCCACGGATCGATATCGGCGGACTTCTCGTCGACGAATGCCGACAGCTCCCGGAACTGGAACTCGTCCTCCGGCAGCGGCTCCTGCACCCGGCGCTGCACGGCGGCGGCCGCCCAGCACTGGCCGCCGCCGACATGGCGGGCGAGCTGGCCGAGATTCCACTCCGGGCAGGTGGGGACCGGGGTGGTCAGATCTGCGTTCTCGATGGCGGTGCGGAGGTGGTCGGTCTGGGTGATGATCTCCATGGTGTAGCGGTCGTAATCCAGAGGCATGGGACCACCGTAGATCGAACGCCGGGGCGCGCCGCCGCATCAGCGCCGGTTTCAGGCCAATTGCTCGATCTTGGCGGCCAATTCGGCCCCGCTCATCGGCTCCCGGGCGATGACGGCGATGGTGTCATCACCCGCGATCGTTCCCACGATCTCCGGCAGTGCGGCCCGATCCAGCGCACTGGCGAGAAAATGCGCCGCACCCGGCGGTGTCCGCAGCACGGCGATATTGCCGCTGGCGTCGGTGGAGACCAGCAGGTCGCCGAGGAGCTTGGACAATCGCTCGGTTCCGCCGGTCACCCCGCGCACGGGACTGCCGTCCTCGGGAACGACGTACACCCCCGCCCCGCCGTCTGCGGCACGCAGTTTCACCGCACCGAGTTCGTCGAGGTCACGGGACAGCGTGGCCTGGGTCGTCTCGATGCCTTCGGCCGCGAGCAGGGTGGCCAGTTCGGTCTGGCTGCGCACCTCGTGCTGGGTCAGGATGGCGATGATGCGGGCCTGGCGTCCCGCTCGTGTTCGCGCGATGGCCGCACCCGAACGGGTGGGTGCGGCCGAACGTCGCTCACCGCTCACCGCGCACCGCCCTCGAATTTCTCCAGCAGCCACACCAGCAGCGCCTTCTGGGCGTGCAAGCGGTTCTCGGCCTCGTCCCAGACCGCGCTGTGCGGACCGTCGATCACCTCGTCGGTGATCTCCTCACCGCGATGCGCCGGAAGGCAGTGCAGGACGGTGACATCCGGTGCGGCACGGGAGAGCAGGTCGGCGTTGACCTGGAAGGGCCGGAACGGGGCGACGCGGTCGCGGCCGTCGTTCTCCTGGCCCATGGACATCCAGGTGTCGGTGACCAGGGCGTCCGCGCCCTCGGCCGCGGCGAGGGGGTCGTTGGTGAGGGCGATCTTGGCTCCGGTCTCGGCGGCGCGCGCCCGCGCCGATTCGACGATCCACGGCAGCGGCTCGAAACCCTCGGGGGCGGCGATGGTGACGTTCAGTCCGGCCGTGACGCCGCCGAGCAGCAGCGAGTGCGCCATATTGTTCGCGCCGTCGCCGAGGTAGGTGAGGTTGCGCCCGGACAGGTCGCCCTTGCGCTCCTTCAGCGTCTGGAGGTCCGCCAGCACCTGGCACGGGTGGAACTCGTTGGACAGCGCGTTCACGACGGGAACCGTCGCGGCCGCGGCCATCTCGTCCAGGCGGGCCTGTTCGAAGGTGCGCCAGACGATGGTTTCCACGTAGCGGGAGAGCACCCGCCCGGTGTCGGCGAGGGTTTCCTCACGGCCCAGCTGGGTGTCGCGGCCGTCCACCACGACGGCGTGCCCGCCCAGCTGTGCGATACCCATCTCGAAGGAGAACCGGGTGCGGGTGGAGTTCTTCTCGAACATCACCGCCACCCCGCGCGGCCCGGCCAGCGGCTTGCGGCCCTGCGGGTGCTGCTTCAGTTCCGCGGCGAGAGCGAGGATTTCGGCCTGTTCGGCGGGCGTGACGTCGTCGTCGCGCAGGAAATGCCGGATGGTCACTGTGGGGTCCCCTTCGCCTTGGCCTGCGCGGCGTCGAGAATGCCGGGCAGGTCGGACAGGAAATTATCGGCCTGGGTTTCGGTGAGCACCAGCGGCGGCGCGAGCCGAATCACGTTCGGTTTGGCGGGATTGATGAGATATCCGGCGTCGCGGGCGGCCTCGTCGACCTGCGCCGCCACCGCGTCGGTGAGTTGGATGCCGATGAGCAGCCCCGCCCCGCGCACATGGTCCACCAGCGGGTGGTCGAGGGCGTCGATGCCGTCGATCAGTGTCTTGCCGAGCGTCTCCACATGGGTGAGCAGATCCTGCTCGTCGATGGTGCGCAGCACCGCCAGCGCCGCCGCGGCGCATACCGGATTGCCGCCGAAGGTGGTGCCGTGCAGGCCGGGCGTGAGCAGTTCCGCCGCCGCGCCCTGCGCCAGCACCGCGCCGATCGGCAGTCCGCCGCCGAGCCCCTTGGCCAGGGTGATCACATCGGGCACGATGCCCGCGGCCTGATGCGCGTAGAAGTGGCCGGTGCGCCCGATCCCGGTCTGCACCTCGTCCAGGATCAGCAGCGCCCCATGCTGTTTGGTGATGGCGCGGGCCCGCGCGAGATAGTCGGCCGGGGGCACCACGACACCGCTCTCGCCCATGATGGGCTCGATGAACACCGCCGCGGTCCGATCGTCCACCGCCGCCGCCAGTGCCTCGGCGTCGCCGTAGGGTACGTGCACCACACCGGGCGGCATCGGCTCGAACGGAGCCCGCTTCGACGGTTGACCCGTCAACGCCAGCGCGCCCATGGTGCGTCCGTGGAACGCCTCCTCGCAGGCGACGATCTTCGTCCGACCGGTCAACCGCGAGATCTTGAACGCCGCCTCGTTGGCCTCGGTGCCGGAATTGCAGAAGAACGCCCGACCGTGCCCGTCACCGAAGTGTGCCAACAATCGCTCGGCGAGTTCCAGGACCGGTTCGCTCGCATACAGATTCGAGGTGTGACCGAGGGTGCCCAACTGTTGGGTGACCGCCTCCAGAATCGCCGGATGCGCGTGCCCCAGGCTGTTGACGGCGATACCGCCGAGGAAGTCCACGTAGCGCTTGCCGTCGGCGTCGTACACCACCGCGCCCGCGCCGCGCACCAGCGCGACCTTCGGGGTGCCGTAGTTGTTCATCAGCAGGGTGGACCACCGCTGCTGCAGGTCGGCCGTGTTGGTCATACATACTCCTGAGCCGGGGTGACCATCGTGCCGATGCCCTCCCCCGTGAATAGTTCCAGCAGCACCGAATGCGGCACCCGACCGTCGATCACGTGCGCGGTCGGCACCCCGCCGAGCACGGCGCGCAGGCAGGCTTCCATCTTGGGCACCATGCCCGCGTCGAGGCGCGGCAGCAACTTCTCGAGTTCGGCGGTATCGATCCGGCTGGTCAACGACGACCGGTCGGGCCAGTCGGTGTACAGCCCTTCGACATCGGTGAGCACCACGAGTTTCTCCGCGCCGATACCCTGCGCGAGCGCCGCCGCGGCGGTGTCGGCATTGATGTTGTGCACCACGCCGTCGGCATCGGGCGCGATCGTGGACACCACCGGAATTCGGCCCGCACCGATGAGATCCAGCACCGCATCGGGATTGACGGAGGTGACGTCGCCGACCAGGCCGATATCGGTGGCGATGCCATCCACGTCGACGGTGCGGCGGGTGGCGGTGAACAGGTGGGCGTCCTCACCGGAGATGCCGACGGCGTACGGGCCGTGGGCATTGATGAGCCCCACCAGTTCCCGGCCCACCTGACCGAAGAGCACCATGCGCACGACATCCATCACCTCGGGTGTGGTGACCCGGAAACCGCCCCGGAACTCGCCCTGCAGTCCGAGTTTGGTCAGCATGGCGCTGATCTGCGGGCCGCCGCCGTGCACCACCACCGGATGTACGCCGACGGTGCGCAGGAACGCCATATCGGCGGCGAAGGCGCGTTTGAGTTCGTCATCGACCATGGCGTTGCCGCCGTATTTGACGACCACGATCTTGTCGTGGAACTTCTGCAACCAGGGCAGCGCGTCGGCGAGGACGTGCGCCTTGTCCAGCGCCGAGAGTTGTTCGTGCAGTGGGTTCATGAGCTGTAGGCCGAATTCTCTTCGACGTATCCGTGCGAGAGGTCCGTGGTGCGAATGGTGGCCTCGCCCGCGCCCAGGCCGAGATCCACGACCACGTGGATGTCCGCCCCGGACAGGTCCACCTCGCGCGCGCCGGGAGCGCCGGTGCCGTTGACGCACACCGGAGCACCGTTGAAGGACACCGAGATCAGGTTGGGGTCGAGGTCGATCGGCGCGATGCCGACCGCGGCCAGCACCCGGCCCCAGTTCGGATCCGAGCCGAAGAACGCCGTCTTGACCAGGCTGTCGCGGGCGATGGCGCGGGCACCGGTGAGCGCCTGCTCCTCATCCACCGCCCCGGTGACGGTGACCAGCACCCGCTTGGTGACGCCCTCGGCATCCGCCATGAGCTGGCCGGCGAGATCGTCGCAGATCGCGAGCACGGCGGCGTCGAGTTCCGCCTGCGTCGGCGCGACCTCGCTCGCACCGTTGGCGAGCAGCAGCACGGTGTCGTTGGTGGAGCAGGAGCCGTCCACGTCGAGGCGGTCGAAGGTGCGGCCGGTGGCCTTGCGCAGCGCCTCGTCCAACTGGGCCGGGGTGGCCACGGCGTCGGTGGTCAGCACCACCAGCATGGTGGCCAGCGACGGCGCGAGCATGCCCGCACCCTTGGCCATGCCGCCCACATTCCACTTGTCCCGGTGGTGGAAGGCGGCCTCCTTGGGCACGGTGTCGGTGGTCATGATGGCCCGCGCGGCTTCCGCGCCGCCGGAGAGCCCGCCGCCCATCTCGTGCACGATCTCGGTGACGGCCGGAATCAGCTTGTCCATGGGCAGCCGGTCGCCGATGAGACCCGTGGAGCAGACCGCGATCTCACCCGCACCGGTCTCGGTGCCCCAGTTGCTCAAGGCTTTCGCGAGTTCCTCGGCGGTGGCGTGGGTGTCCTGGAATCCGCCCGGACCCGTACACGCGTTCGCGCCACCGGAATTCAGGATGACCGCGCGCAGCCGACCACCGGTGAGCACCTGCTGCGACCACAGCACCGGCGCGGCCTTCACCTTGTTGCGGGTGAACACGCCCGCCGCCGCGTATTCGGGACCTTCGCTGAAGACGAGTGCCAGATCCGGCTTGCCGCTGGCCTTGATGCCCGCGGCGATACCGGCGGCGCGGAAGCCCAGCGGCGCGGTGACGCCCTGGGTCCGAACCAGCTTGCCGTTCTCGAATGTCGTCACGGTGCCACTCCTACGGTGGAAAGTCCTGCGGTCTCGTCGAATCCGACGGCCAGATTCATGGATTGCACCGCGGCGCCCGCGGTGCCCTTGGTCAAGTTGTCGATCGCGCCGACCACCACCAGCACCCCGGCGTCGGCGTCCACCTGGACCTGGAGGGTGACGGCGTTGGAGCCGAGCACCGAACCGGTCTGCGGCAGGCGGCCTTCCGGCAGCAGGTGCACGAAAGGCTCGTCGGCATAGGCTTTCTCGTACACGGCGCGGGCCTCGGCGGCGTCCACCCGCACCGGCGCGGTGCAGGTGGCCAGGATGCCGCGCGCCATGGGCGCGAGGATGGGGGTGAAGGAGACGGTGACGTCGACGCCCCCGGCGGCCTTCAGGTTCTGCGCGATCTCCGGGGTGTGCCGGTGCGCGCCCGCGATGTTGTAGGCCCGCGCTGAGCCCATCACCTCGGATCCGAGCAGCCCCACATCGAGTTTGCGCCCCGCCCCCGAGGTGCCGGTCACCGCGACCACGTGCACGCTCGGTTCGATGATTCCGGCGGCCACGGCCGGGGCCAGCGCCAGACTCGCCACGGTCGGGTAGCAGCCCGGGACGGCGATGCGCCGCGCCCCGCTCAGGGCAGCACGGCCGCCCGGCAGTTCCGGCAGCCCGTAGGGCCAGCTGCCCGCGTGCGGGCTGCCGTAGTACTTCTCCCACGCCGCCGCGTCGGTGAGCCGGAAGTCCGCCCCGCAGTCGATGACGACGGTCGACTCCGGCAGCTGCTGCGCGAGCGCCGCCGACTGGCCGTGCGGCAGTCCCAGGAAGACGACGTCGTGGCCCGCCAGTTCGTCGGCGGTGGTGGGTGCGAGCACCCGATCGGCCAGCGGCAGCAGATGCGGCTGCAGTTCACCCAGCGCCGTACCGGCGTTCGACCCCGCGGTCAGCGCCCCGATCTCGAGGCGCCCGGCTCGGTAGGCTGGATGCCCGAGCAGCAGGCGCAGCACTTCCCCGCCCGCATATCCGCTCGCACCGGCTACCGCGACCCGTACCGTGGGCCCACCCGAGGTATCCACCATGTGATGATTATGCACGAACGTGCAAGCTCATTCACGCGTGGGTGTCCGATCCGACCCGTGAGGTCGGTTCAGGGCCGGAACACCAGCAGCGGAACATGCATTTCGGCGGAGGTCAGCGAGCCGTGATGGCCGACCATGCCGGATTGCAGCGGTTCGACGGCCGATCGCACGATTCCCGCGCGCTGGCGGGCCACCACGACCAGATCGCCGATGCGGTCGTAGCTCTCCGGAGTGATGGCCGGACCGAACCACCCGCGCTGGATGGCATCCGCGCGCAGCACCACGTCGAACCGGTCGCCGAGGAGTTCGGACCAGGCGGCGGCGACATCCGGGGCCGCACCGTCCAGGGTGTAGACGTGGCGGGCGCGGGGTTCGCCGCCCAGATCGCCGACGCCGTCGGCCAGGGCCGGATCGGTGTCGAAGTCGATACGCTCGTCCACCTCCACCATGCCGTGGTCGGCGGTGACCAGCAGCGCGGCGTCCGCGGGCAGTCGTTCGGCGATGGCCTGCGCGGCGCGATCGACATTGGTCAGCTCGAATCTCCACGCCGGTGAGCCCGGGCCGCGCACGTGGCCGGTGGTGTCCAGGTCGGCGTGGTAGGCGTAGACCAGGGAGCGGTCGCCCTGTCGCAGCGCGGTGAGCGCGCCGTCCACCAGATCACCCATGGAGACGTCGAAGCGGAAGTCGCTGCCCCGGAAGGCCGCCCGGGTCAATCCCGATCCGGCCTGGAATATCGGCCCGACCTGGGTGACCGCGACCCCGGCTGCCGCAGCCCGCTCGAACACCGTCGCCCGGGGCTGGAATTCCTCGGGGGACAGTTCCTTCAGCAGATCGACCTTCGGCCCGGCCCCGAACAGGCCCCACTTGAGCGGCGTCATCAACCGATCGTGTCCGGGCACCCGCAGCAGGTACCCCACCAGACCGTGCTCCCCCGGCGGCACGCCGACACCCAGGGATGTCAGGCTGGTGGTGGTCGTGGTCGGGAAGCCGGCGGTCAGGCTCCGGGGGTCGGCGCTGGCCAGGAATGGCGCGACATCGGCGTGCTCGGCCAACTGCTCGGAGCCCAACCCGTCGATCAGCAGGACGCACACACGCCGCGCGTCCAATCCCAGTCCGAGCCGGTCGGTCTCCCCCGGAATCCCCAACCCGGCCAGGAGTGAAGGGAACAGATCGGACAGCGATGCCTGTCCGTAGCGCGGCACAGTGAACACGCCTCCCACCATCCCAAGATCACAGACGGCGGACAAGGGGATTGCCGCGACGACGCCCCGGTCGGCCCGAGCACCGCCCGCCCGCGGTGCGCGGCGCCGCCGAGGCGACCGACGCCGATGAACTACCAAGCAGTCGGTAGGGTGGGTTCGTCAACGCCACCGGCACGAGGAACAGGTATGGCAGACAAGCAATCCGACGTCCCGCTCCGGCTGTCCGGACGGTTCAACCACTTCGCGAGCACCCGCCTCGGGCCGGTGACGCGGTTCTACGCGCGACTGCACGGCAGGCTCTACACCCGTTTCGGCGGCTCCCGCTTCACCACCCTCGAGGGCAAACCGGTCTTCCGCCTGACCGTGTCCGGCCGCAAGTCCGGCGAACCCCGCCCGGTCATGCTCATGCTCATCCGCGACGGCGACGACCTGCTGGTCTGCGGTTCCAACGGCGGCAATCCGGGCGAGCCGAACTGGTGGAAGAACCTCATGGCCGCGGGCACGGCACGGGTACAGGTCGGACCGGAGACCTGGCCGGTCGCGGTGCGGCTGGTCGAAGATCAGGCGGAGTACGACCGACACTGGCGCACTTTGGTGGCCGGCTACCCAACTTCGCCACCTACCAGGCCCTGAGCCCGCGCCGGTTCCCCATCGCGGTGCTCAGTCGCGCGGCATGAGGTCGGTCGGGCCGCCGAAGCGCGGGCGGTATCCGCCCCGCGCACCGTTCCAGGTCGAGCCGACCCCGCTGTGCCCGCACCCCGTGGAGTAGCGCCGAGGTCTGCGCGGAAACCGCTCGGCGTCTCGGGGACGTCGATTCGTCACGTCGCGACGCCTGCCACGCCTCCGATTCCATACCCAGCGGTGCGAATGTCGTTCAGGTGGACCAGACCGCGAGTTCGCCGCCCGGCATGGAGACGGCCAGGTAGTTCGGGCCCGTGAGCGACCACGCCTCGAAGTACCGGTCCGGCTCGATCACCACCGTGCGGCCGGTGTCCAGGGTGAGGTGGAGGCCGCCGGAGTCGGGGACGGTGGCCGTGGTGATCACACCGTCGAGCAGGACCACCAGGTCACCGTTGTCGCGGGACGGGTCGCCCACGACGAAGTGTTCGATGCCGTTGGCTGTTTCCACGGCGAGTTCGCCGCCGATGTGCAGTTCGTATTCGCCCACGCCGAGGGCGAGCAGTGGCTCCGTCGACAGTACGCACAGGCTCCGGCCGGTGATCGGCAGTTCCATGTTTCCTCCTCGGGCTCTGTTTCCACTGTGCCCGAGGGGCGGACCGGTGCGCCGGGGGCGCTCCGGTCCGTGCGCGGCCTCATAGCGCGGCCGCGACTGTGAGCCGATGCACTCCGGTCAGGCGTCGGCGAGGATGCCCAGCACCCGCTCGGACAGGAAGAACGGCTCCAGCCGCTCGCGAATCAGCTTGGACAGCACACCGTTTCGCTTGGCCTGCTCGATGACCGCCGGACCGTAGCGCAGGATCTCCCCGGCGATGTCCTCGCCCGAGAGTCCGAGTTCGGGCAGCATGGCGGCGAGGGTGTGATCGCCGTACTTGGTGAAGAACACGTCCACGCATTCGTCGACGAGCAGCCCGAAGTACTCCTTCTCGCGGGTGGTGAGCGCGATCTGGTAGATGATCACGGCCAGTTCGCGCAGTTCCTGCTGCGAGAGGTATTCGCGCAGACCGCTCACCGGCTCCCCGGCGTGCAGATCCCAGAATTCCATGGCGGCGTCGTGCACGGGCGCGTCACGCAGCATCTCGCGAATCGCGTTGTTGGTGCGCTTCAGCGCGAATTGCGCTCCCTTACCGGCCATTTCGCCGAGGAAGGTGCCGTCGCCGGCGGCCTTCTCGGCGGCCTTGCGCGCCTGCTTGGCGGCCGAGGTGCCCAGCGACACCAGCGATCCCACGCCCGGGATCTTGCCCGCCATCTGCCGGTTGGACTCCATGAAGTCGTTGATCAGCTTGTCCACGAACTTCGAGGCCACCGTGGCGATGAGCGGACTCTCGGTGAGCCGCTCCAGAATCCGCTCCTGCGCCTGGTGCATGCCGAAGATCTTCTCCAGCAACTGTTCGACGGGCTCGCGGTCCACCACGTCGCCGAGGGTGTACTCGTTGTTCTCGGCGATATTGTCGTAGATGGAGTCGGCGAAGACGCTCACCACATCCCGCAGCACGGGGCTGCCGCCGATCAGATTGATCACGGTGGCGACGGTTTGCTTGGCCTCGTCGATGCCGACGACCTCGCGGAAGACCATGGTGTCGGCGACACCGAGTACGGCTTCCACATCCCGGGCGACCACCTCGGCGAACCGGTCGCCGCTCACTTCTCCGACAAGGTATTCGACCTGGGCGTCCAGGAGTCGTTCTGCGATCTCACGCGGCTCGGTCATCGGCTTCCACCCATCTGCTGATCCGGGACCGCCCGCGCAGACTACGGCTGATCGGAGTCCTGTTCGTGGACCGATTTCCGGATCTGCTCGAGGCGTTCCCGCGCGGCCTTCTCCCGCGCATCCCACTGTTCGGCGACGCTGCGGCCCACAGGTGTCTGCCGATCCAATTCGCCCATCCCCCGCGCGGTGCCGTAGCGCTGCTCGACCTTATCGCGAACTGACTCGAAAGTAGGGACTCCGCCGGGCGAATAGCCCCCGACCGCTTCGATACCCGGCGTCGGCTCCGGTATGCCGGCGGTCACAGGAGCGGCCCCGACCTGCCCGAACGCACCCGGCGCGTCGGGCTGTGGATAGTTCGCGCCAATCTGGGTGTCCGTACTCACACCCACCGCGACCGGCACATGACCGGTGGTCGCGGCCAGTGAGGCCGCCACCTCGTGCAGTGCTCCCAGGGCGGCGCGACCATCGGTGGCGGCTGCCACAGCGGCGGCCAGGTCGGCATCGGACAGGCCCGAGAGGGCTCTCGCGAGTTCACCGGCATCAGTCATAGAGCCAGGTTACGCACCGAATCGGACATTCGGCGCGAAGTAATAGCGGCGGGCTCTGGTTCCCGCCGCCATCGACCACCGTCGAACGCCTCAGGCGAGGAGCGCGAACAGCAGGCCCGCGACCGCGAAACTCACCACCGACAGCACCGTCTCGAGCACCGTCCAGGTCTGCAGCGTCTGCTTGACGGTCAGGTTGAAGTACTTGGCGATGATCCAGAACCCGCCGTCGTTGACGTGGCTGAGGATGATGGAACCCGCCGCGATGGCCATGGCGATGAGCGCCAGCGCCAACTGCGAGTATCCCTGGTCGGCCAGCAGCGGGGCGACGATGCCGCCGGTGGTGACGATGGCCACCGTCGCCGATCCCTGCGCGATGCGCAGCCCGCAGCTGATCAGGTAGGCCAGCACGATGACGGGCAGCCCGGCCGCGGACATGGTGTCGGCCAGCGCCGCGCCGATTCCGGTGGCGGAGATGACCTTTCCGAAGAACGCGCCCGCGCCGACGACCAGCAGCAGCATGCCGATGGGCCGCAGCGATTCTCCGGTGAGCACACCCAGTTCCTGCACGCTGGACCCACGCCTGATGCCGAGCACGTAGAAGGCGATGAGCACCGCGACCAGCAGTGCGACGGCGGGCGTGCCCAGGAAGGTCAGCACGGCCAGCGCACGCGAGCCGTCGTCGAGAATCTGGCTGCCGAAGGTCGCGCCCAGAATGAGCAGCAGCGGTACGGCGATAATGGCCCCGATGAGCGCGACGGAGGGCGCTTTCTGTTCCAGCACACCGGTTTTCGGATCGGTCGCGGTACCAGGCCCCTCCCCGGCGGCCGACTGGCGCGGCCGCACCAGGAAGTCCGCGGGCACCTCGACCTGCACGCGCTTGCCGATCCAGCCGCCCCACACGATGCCCGCCGCGATGAATCCCGGGATGCCGCAGACGAATCCGATCAGAATGAGCCAGCCCAGGCTGACCCCGAGCAGGCCGCCCAGGGCGACCGGCCCCGGATGCGGCGGCAGGAAGGCGTGCGTCATGGACAGGCCCGCCAGCATGGGCATGGCGTACAGCACCAGCGACCGAGCCCCGCGTGTGGCGGCCACGTACACCAGCGGTGCGAGGACGAAGATGCCCACATCGAAGAACACGGGGATGCCGAAGATGAGGCCGAGCAGGCCCATGGCGATGGGAGCGCCCCGGTCGCCGAAGAGTTTCAGCAGTTTCTCGGTGAGCACGTCCGCGCCGCCGGAGCGTTCCAGGATCGCGCCGAGCACGGTGCCGAGGCCGATGATGACCGCGATATGCCCGAGAATGCCGCCGAATCCCGTCTCCAGCAGGGATTCCCCGGCTTTCAACGGTGTTCCGACAATGGTGGAGACCGGCAGTCCGGCGGCCAGGGCCAGGCCGAGGCCGGTGAGCAGCAGGGCGATGAACGGCTCGAGTTTGAACCGGATGATCGCGAGCAGCAGCACGGCGATGGCGAGCCCGCACAGCACCAGCAGCCCGGGGGTGGTGGTGCGCAGCCAGTCGACGGTGGCGCCCATGGGTTACCTCACTTCAAGGGATCGAACGAACGAGGCCGCGCGCGAGGCGATGGCGGACCAGCGGCCCGCGGCGACATCGGAGGGTGCGACGACATCGGTTCCGGCCGTGACGGCCACCGCGCCGTGCGCGAGGAAATCGGCGGCATTGGCCGCGTTGACGCCACCGGAGGGAATGAGATCCACCGCCGGGAAGGGACCGCGCAGATCACGGAGATAGCCCGGCCCGAGAGCGCGGGCGGGGAAGATCTTCACCGCCGCCGCGCCCAGGTCGAGCGCGGCCATGACCTCGCTGGGCGTGAAAGCGCCCATGACGACCGGGATACCGCGCCGCAGCGCCACATCGGCGACGGCGGGGCGCAGTCCGGGAGTGACCAGGAAGTGCGCACCGCTGTCGATGGCGGCTTCGGCCTGTTCGGAGGTGAGCACCGTGCCCGCGCCCACCACCGCGCTCGTCGAGGCGGCGGCCTTGCGCAGGCAGTCCAGCACGTCGGGGGTGGTGAAGGTGAGTTCCAATGCTCGGATCCCGGCCCCGGCCAGGGCCTCCGCGAGCGCGAGCGGGTCGGGGATCTCGGGTGCCCGCACCACCGTCAGCGCGCGGTCGGTGCGGATCACCTCCAGGGCGGTGGTCACCGGGTCTCCTTCCGCTCGGAATCCATGCGCAGCGCGCGACCGGCCAGCGCGCCGGTGGGTGCGCCGTCGTCGAGGGCGAACACGCCGTTGACGAGCACGTGGGAAATGCCGCGCGCCTGCTGTTTCGGCTGTTCGAAGGTGGCGGTGTCGGTGATGGTCGCCGGATCGAAGATCACCAGATCGGCGGCGTAGCCCTCCCGGATGAGCCCGCGGTCGCGCAGTCGCAACCGCTCGGCGGGCCGACCGGTGAGGTGGTTGACGCAGTCCTCCAGTCCCAGGTGCCCGAGTTCGCGCACGTACTGCCCGAGGTAGCGCGGAAAGGTGCCCCACGCCCGGGGGTGCGGCCGGTCCCCGACGAGCAAGCCGTCGCTGCCGCCCATGTGGCGGGCGTGACGCATGATGGCGCGCACATTCTCCTCGTGGCCGACGTGCTGAAGAATGGTGGTGCCCAACTGGTCTCGGGTCAGCAGGTCGAAGAACACCGCCACCGGCGGCAGGTCGCGGTCGGCCGCGATCTCGCTGACGGTGCGGCCGACGTACTGCCCGAGCGCGGGATCGCGCACGCCGCTGAGCTGAATGGTGTCCCAGTCGACGGTCACGCCGTGGCAGCCGTCGGAGCCGTGCACGGTGACATCGGCGGCGATCCGCACCCGCTGCACCGGATCGGCGATGCGCGCCAGCGCCGCATCCGGCCCGCCCGACATGACCCAGCTCGGCAGCAGCGCCGACAGCGTGGTGGAGCCGGGCAGATACGGATAGGTGTCGAGGCTGATATCACAGCCGTCGGCCAGCGCCGCGTCGATCATGGCGAGCAGTTCCGGTGCGCGCCCGCGGTTCTCGCCGAAGTTCATGGTGGCGTGGGTGAGGTGCACCGCACAGCCGGTGCGCCGGGCCAGCCCGATCATCTCCGCGTAGGCGTCGAGCGCACCCCTGCCGTAGGAGCGGGTGTGCGGGGCGTAGAAGCCGCCCGCGTCCGCGACCACCTCGCACAGGGCGGCCAATTCGTCGGTGTCGGCGTACATTCCGGGCGGGTAGGTGAGGCCGCTGGACATGCCGACCGCACCCTCGGCCAGGCTCCGCGCGAGCAGTTCGCGCATGCGGTCGATCTCGGTCGCCGTGGCGGCCCGCTGGTCCGGGCCGACGACGAGCAGCCGCAGCGTGCCCTGCGGCACCAGGTAGGCGGCATTGGGAGTGATGCCCCGGTCCAGCCGGTCCAGATACTCCCCCACCGTGCGCCAGTCGAAGTCGAGATCCGGATCACCGTTCCACCCGGCGATCTGGCGGCGCACGATGTCGAGGGTGCGGCCGTCGACGGGCGCGTAGGACAGCCCGTCCTGGCCGATGACCTCGGTGGTCACCCCCTGGCTGAGCTTGGGGAAATGCCCCGGATCGGTGAGCAGATGCAGATCCGAGTGGGCATGCATGTCGATGAAACCCGGTGCCAGCACCAGGGATTCACCCTGCACCACACGGTCGGCTCCGGCGACGGTGCCGGGCTCGGCGAGCGCGGTGATGCGGCCGCCGTCGACCAGGACGTCGCCGCGAAAGCGCGGCGCACCCGTTCCGTCGATGATGTCGATATCGCTGATCAGCAACTCATGCACGGTCGCCGCCTCTCATAAGAAGGTGTGCAGCAGATCGACCACGCGGGGCCGGTCGGCATCGGCATCGTCGATCACGGGGATGAGTCGCCATTTGTCGAAGGCGGTGCAGGGATGCGACAGTCCCAACCGCACCACGCTGCCGACCGGCACGTCCTCCGGGCCGCCGCCGGGCAGCCGCAGGAAGGCGTGCTGGTCGTTGAGCGCCGACACCAGTGCCCGGCCGGGCAGTGCGCGCACTGCCGGTCCCGCGATGCGCTGCGGGACCGGCAGCCCCTCATCGAACGGGAGATCGCGCTTGCCGGCATCGAGCAGCGCCAACTCCGGTTCCGGCCGGGAGACGGTGCGCGCCCACCCGTGCATGGCCGAGCGCAGCGGACGCTCGGCGTGGCCCGCGCCGAGCGGGGAGATTCCGGCGTAGAAGCCGTCGTCGTGGATCAGGTACGCGCCCGAGCGCAACACCACCGTGGTCGCGACGCCGCGCGCGCCGTCCTCGTCCGCGAGTCCGGCGAGGTGGTCGACCACCAGTTCCGGGTAGGCGCTGCCGCCCGCGGTGATCACCGCCGCGCCGGGATACAGTCCGGCCGCGGCGATCTCACCGTGCAGTCGGGCCAGATCGTCGAGGTAGCGGTGCACCGCTGCCAGCGCGCCGTCGGTCCGGTCGTGGGCGAGTGCGCCCTCGTACCCGCCGACGCCGCCGAGGCGCAGCCGCTTCGACGCGCTGATCGCCGCGGCGATCTCGAGTCCGCCCCGCACCGAACGCGCCCCGGTGCGCCCGTGCGGTCCGCCCAGTTCGACCAGGACGGTGAGCCGATCGGTGTGCGGCGCGGACTCCAGGACGCGGTCCATGAGTTCGACGGTGGCGATACTGTCGGCCCAGCACAGGAATTCGACATCCGGATGGGTCGCCAGCTCCGCCGCCACCCAGTGCAGCGCGACCGGATCGACCAGGGCGTTGGCCAGCAGGATGCGGTCCACGCCGAAGGCGCGGGCCACCTGCGCCTGCCAGCCGGTGGCCAGGGTGATGCCCCAGGCTCCGGCGGTGAGCTGCCGCTCCCACAGGCGCGGGGCCATGGTGGTCTTGCCGTGCGGGGCCAGTCGTACCCCGGCGGCGCGGGTCCAATCGGCCATGACGGCGAGGTTCGATTCCATGGCCGCGGCGTCCACGGTCAGCACCGGGGTGGCGAGGTCGTCGAGATGCGGTGCGGTGTCCAGGTATTCGCGCACGGTCAGCCCCCACGCGGTGGGCGGGAGGGACTTGTGTTCCGGACCCAGCCTGCGCTCGTCCAGCGCGGCGACGGCGTCGGAGTCGATGGCCACGGAACTCCCTTCGGTATTCACGGTTCGCGGCGGGCGGCGAGATAGCCGCTATGCATTGCATATTCTGCAACGCTTGTTGCGTAATGCGTAAGTGGTGGTTAGTCTGCACGGGATGGCCGAAAGCCGCAAGGGTTCGAAGGGAGTTCGTGTGATCTGGCCTATGCCGAACCGGCCGCGGGCGGTGACCGTGGGCGAGGGACTGGCCGTGCTGGTGGCCCAGCCGGGACCACTCGAGGACTCCCCCGTCTTCGAGCGCGGGGCGGGCGGCGCCGAGGCCAATGTGGCGGCCGTGCTGACCCAACTCGGGGTGCCGACGGCCTGGATCTCCCGCGTCGGCGACGACGGCTTCGGCCGGTACCTGGTGCG